>NZ_CP136709.1:1237500-1537500 GCF_032926325.1 Aestuariibaculum lutulentum | reverse complement strand
AATAAATTCATGAGACCGAAAAGCATCTGCATGCCTTACGACATAAAGCAAGCCAAATAGCAATACGGCCACAATCAAAATCCATCGAAAATAAGTCTTTTCTTTCATAGTAAGTACATAATCAAATTTACAATAAATTTATTCCTGAACATCATTAAAAAAATGTTTCTATTGTAACAAATGTTACTCCCAAGTACCTGATTTTATTATACTTTTAGTACGCTCAAACATTGAAAAAAATTCTTAATTTTAAGAACCAATCCATATAACTATGGTGACTTCCAGACGAAAATTTATAAAAATTTCAGCTTTAGGGGTAGGGGGAATAACACTTTCCGCTTCAGCTGTCAATTTATTAGCCTCCAATCCTCTGTTGGATGCTGCAGCAAAAAAGAACCTTGCCAAAAAACTTTCCAGAACCGCTACCTATTGTGAGGTATGCTTTTGGAAATGTGCCGCATGGGCCTATACAGACGAAGAGGGAGATATTAAAAAAGTGATAGGGAATGATGACGACCCACACTGCAACGGAAGACTCTGTCCAAGAGGTACTGGAGGTCTTGGTATGTACAGTGACGAAGATCGACTGAAAACCCCATTAATAAGAACAACCATAAACGGCGAAGAAACCTATAGGGAAGCCAGTTGGGAAGAAGCCTTAGACCTGATTGCTGAAAAATTCACTGAAATAAAACAGAAATATGGACCCGAGTCGTTCGCTCTTTTAAAACACGGTTCTCCTGGAAGTCATTTAGAACACCTCTTTAAAGCCTATGGCTCCGATACTATTGCCGAACCTGCCTACGCGCAGTGTAGAGGCCCAAGGGAAACAGGCTTCGGACTAACCTTTGGCTCTTGGGTAGGCTCCCCTGAACCTACCGATATTAGAGACACCAAATGTCTAGTGCTTATTGGTTCCCACATTGGAGAGAATATGCACAATACACAGGTTCAGGAAATGTCTGATGCCATAGATAATGGCGCTACCATTATTACTGTAGACCCGAGATTTTCTACAGCAGCCAGTAAATCTTCTCATTGGTTACCAATCAAACCAGCTACCGACATTGCCTTACTTTTATCCTGGATGCATGTATTGATAGAAGAAGAACTTTACAATAAAAAATACGTTGAAAAATATGCCATTGGCTTCGATGAACTAAAAGCACACGTAAAACCATTTACACCAGAATGGGCCTACGGTATCACCACCATAAAACCGGAAAGCATAAGGGAAACGGCGCGCCTAATGGCTGCAGCAGCCCCGGCTACTATCATTCACCCAGGACGTCATGTTACCTGGTATGGAGATGACTCGCAACGCGAACGAGCCATTGCCATTCTTAATGGACTTTTAGGCTCTTGGGGTAACCGAGGCGGTTTCTATTTTAAAGAAAAAATCAGTATTCCAAAATATCCGCATCCAGCATATCCTGAGCCGAAATGGGGCTGGCATGAAATAGGTGAGCAATATCCATTTGCTGAAATGGGCAATACTTCGGAAGTAGTCAAGGCGACTATTCCTAATGAAGATAATCCATACCCTATAAAAGCATGGATGATTGCCGGCACCAATTTAATCAACACACTACCTCAGCGAGAACAAACTCTTGAGGCAATTAACGCTCTTGAATTTTTGGTCGTGGTAGATACCATGCCAATGGAAATCACAGGCTATGCGGATGTGGTACTACCTGAATGTACCTATTTAGAACGTTATGACGGTATCCGTTCTGCAACCAACAGACATCCATCAATTGCGGTTCGTATTCCTGCTGTAAAACCCAAATACAATTCGAAACCTGCCTGGTGGATAAGCAAACAAATTGGTGACCGCATTGGTTTGGGCGACTATTTCAATTACAACGATTTTGAGGAGGTCATTGAATGGCAGCTCAACAAAATGGGGACTTCTTTGGATGAAATGAAAAAGATTGGTGTTAAGAACTTCGAAAGAACCTCTGGACCATTATTCCTGGAAGAAGGACAAGATTATGAATTCGGCACCCCAAGTGGAAAAATAGAATTCTATTCGCAACAATTGGCCGATTTAGGATTTGATCCTATGCCTGTCTACACGCACCATCCACAACCTCCACAAGGATTTTACAGATTGAATTACGGAAGATCTCCCATGCACACGTTCAGCAGAACCATTAACAATCCTTATTTAAGCGATTTAAAAAGTGAAAATACTCTTTGGGTAAACCCTAAGGTAGCCCGAATATTAGACCTTAAAAAAGACCAGCCCGTTTGGCTTAAAAATCAGGATGGTATTCTGTCTGCATTCCCCATTAAAGTAAGAGTTACAGAGCGTATCCGTTGGGATTCTGTATATATGTACCATGGCTTTGGCCATAACAATAAAAAATTGACCCGCGCCTTTGGGAAAGGTGCGAGTGACGCAGAACTTATTTCCAAGATTGTCGTAGATCCACTAATGGGTGGCACCGGATTAAGAGGCAACTTTGTTTCTATTTTAACCGAAGATCCACATAAAAACACAAAGGTATGAGATATGCAATGGTGATAGACACCTTAAAATGTGTTGGCTGCAGTGATTGTGTCGTGGCATGCCAAACAGAAAACAATGTGCCTCATGGCTATTGCAGAGATTGGGTAACTGAAGCTGTTAGCGGCTCCTACCCTAATCTGGAACTGGAATTGCGTTCGGAACGCTGCAACCATTGTGCCAATCCGCCATGTGTAAGATGCTGTCCAACGGGAGCCAGTCATGTTATTGAAGGTGGTATTGTATTAGTGACTGCCGACCAATGTATAGGCTGTGGTGCCTGTATAGAATCCTGTCCTTACGATGCACGATACCAACACCCTGACGGTTACGTAGACAAATGCACCTTTTGCCACCACCGACTGGAAAAAGGACAATTACCTGCCTGCGTATCTGTGTGTCCAACAAAATGCATGTATTTTGGTGATTTAGACGACCCGAACAGCGAAATTTCTCAATTGTTGAAAAACAGAAAATATAAAACCCTATCGCCAGAGGCAGGGACCGATCCCCACGTGTTTTATCTCATTTAAAGCTAAAGTACCATGCAAGAAGAATTATTTACAAGCGGCCGAAACATTCCAAACATTGATCCTTCATTACAAATTTGGCATTGGCCCATCTCCTTATACCTATTTCTCGGCGGACTTGCTGCAGGCATCTTATTTTTTGCAGCATTATTCTACCTCATGGGTAAAGAAAAACAATATCCCGCTCTAAAAAAAGCGGCTGTAATACCTCCAATAGCCCTATCCGTTGGTCTATTGGCATTGGTTTACGATTTAACACATCCTTTATTCACCTGGCAATTATATACCACCTTTAGGATAGAATCTCCAATGTCTTGGGGAGCCTGGGTACTACTCATTACCACCCCACTTTCCTTTTTATGGTTGTTCAGCTTCTACAGAAGCACTTTCCCTAAATGGGAATCGAAACTCAAACTCTTTAAAAAATTTAAGTTTCTGGAAAAATTTGAAAAATTCCTTATTACCAACAGAACCTATATGGCATACGCCCTGATTCCACTATCCATAATTTTAGGCGTCTATACTGGTATTTTATTATCGGCATTCAATGCCCGACCTTTATGGAACAATGCCATTTTAGGACCTCTATTCCTAACCTCGGGACTATCAACCGGAGCGGCAGCCATAATTTTGTTGTCTAGAAATAGAGAAGAACGTCATCTGTTCAGTAAAATAGATTTAGGTCTTATTATAGTAGAAATAGCTTTAATCATTCACATGATTATGGGTTATTATGCAGGTTCTCAAGTGCAACTGGAAGCGATGGATCTTTTAGTAGGCGGTGAATTCACCCTCATGTTTTTTGGCTTCGTTATACTTTTGGGCTTACTCGTACCCGCTATTTTAGAAGTTATTGAATTATTAGGCTTTAAAGTCCCTGTTGCCGTGCCGGCTGCCTTAGTTATAATTGGCGGACTTCTTTTTAGATTTATTATGGTAGAAGCAGGACAACTTACACGATACCTTTACTAAATTATTTACTATGAATACAAAATATAAAACAAGCCCACACCAATACTGGAACCCGTATTTTGGAGGATTCCTACTAGGCATCATCATTATTTTCACATTTTATCTTACCGGTAGAGGACTGGGAGCCAGTGGTGCCATAAAAAGCAGCGTGGTTACCGTGGTTGAAAATGTAGCTCCAAAACATGCCGAAAGCAACAGTTATTACAGTCAGTTTATAACAGATGATAAATCACCTATGAACACCTGGCTAGTGTATGAAGCCTTGGGTATTTTAATAGGAGCCTTTATTTCGGGAAGTATCAGCGGACGCATCAAATGGCGCGTTCAACACTCTCCTAAAATTACGGCTAAACGTCGTTTAATATTTGCGCTAATAGGAGGTATCTTATTTGGATTGGGAGCTCAGATTGCAAGAGGCTGTACCAGTGGTGCCGCTTTAAGTGGCATGGCGGTGTTGTCTACAGGAGGCTTCCTTACTATGCTTTCCATTTTTGGATCTGCCTATGCTTTTGCTTATTTTTTTAGAAAGAACTGGATATAACATTAAAAAGAAAAAATTATGGGACCTTTAATTCCTGGTGGTTACATCCCTTTAGAATGGGATAGCATTATAGCCATATTCATTGGAATCGCCTTTGGCTTTGTCTTAGAAGCTTCGGGCTTTTCATCGTCAAGAAAATTAGCAGGCGTGTTTTACGGTTACGACTTTGCTGTACTTAAAGTATTTTTTACGGCAGCAGCGGTATCCGTAATCGGCATTTACTATATGGATTATTTAGGATATCTGGACATCTCTAAACTTTATGTGCACCCCACCTACTTATGGGGAGCTATCATAGGCGGCATTATTATGGGTGCCGGTTTTGTTACTGGAGGATTTTGTCCCGGCACCAGTTTGTGTGCCGTAGCCATAGGCAAATTAGATGCCTGGATATATGTATTTGGTATTATGGTGGGTGTTTTTATATTTTCGGAACTCTTCAATCTTTTTGAACCTATATACGATGGTTATAACTTTGGCAACATTACTCTGATAGACTCCTTTGGCTGGAATCCATATTGGGTTATTTTTATTTTTACCATTATTGCTGTCCTGGCCTTTGGCATTGCCGACTTGGTCCGAAAAAAAATTAAAAGTGTGTTTTACTAAAAAAACAAATACAATATAAACCAGAAGAAAACCATGAAATTTCTTTCAAACAGATATCTAATTCTGGGTGCCATACTGATTATTTTAGCAGGTGGACTCCTATTGCTTCCAAAATATGAAAAACAGGAAGGCATTCGCTCTAAACAATTGTTAAGTCATGCCATCAGCCCGGAACGTTATATTTCGACCGATGATATTTCACATAAAATTATTAGCCAGGATCCTTCGTTTATTTTGGTAGACGTAAGAGACGAAGAAAGCTATAACAATTATAGCCTACCCAATGCCATTAATATTCCGCTTTCAAAATTGTTGGATGAAGATTCTTTAACATACCTCAACCAAGACCAGTTTGACGTGGTATTCTATTCTAACAACACGTTTCTAGCCGATCAGGCTTGGATGTTATGCGATCGCTTAGGGTTTAAAAACCTGCATGTTTTAAAGGGAGGCCTCAACACCTGGTATACCACCATAATCAATCCCACAAAACCAAATGAGGCCATGCCCGAAACTGAATTTAAATTGTATTCTACAAGAAAAGCAGCCAGCATGTATTATGGCGTAGCATATCCAGACCAGAATTTTGGAAATGACTTACCAACAACACCGGAAACACCTAAAAAAGTAGTTACTGTAGAAAAGAAAAAGAAACGTAAAGCTGAAGGCGGCTGTTAAATCTATAATTAACCTAACACTATGAAAGAATTAGAGAAAACCAAACAAATATCCATTGCTGCCACGTTATTTATTTTGGCTGTGCTGATAGGTTTTTTAACCTACAAACGCCCAAAAAACACCTATGCTTTCAACACCAAAAGCACTTTGGAAAAAATCACCTCAACAGATTATTGCCTTCCCTATTCGCTTATTGAAAATGAAGATGTGGCATTTATAGACATTAGAAACTCTTTTGAATACAACAAAGGCCATTTAGAAAATGCCATAAACATGCCTTCTGTAGATATTATGAGTGAAGCCTCGCTAAAACTACTGCTGGATTTAAAAAAATCGAATACAACAACGGCGCTTTACGGAAGCACACCCGAAGAAGCTAACATTCCTTTTCTTATCTTATATCAATTAGGCTTCGATAATCTTAAAATCCTTCCTGTAGAACTCAGTTATTCCCAAAACAAACTCATCACCAAAGAATCCAAAATAGAAAACCTTCCTTACGATATTAATGGGTTTATCATGGATTCAAAAAAGCATTTAGACAGCTCTAATACCATAGTTCCACCAAATGCAAATGTGCCTAAAAAAGTGATTACAGTTGAAAAGAAAAAGAAACGTAAAGCTGAAGGGGGCTGTTAAAAGTCCTTATTTTAATCTTCTGGCTTTGGTTTTAATAGTTCACCAAATCTATTTCTTTTATTCTTTTAATCGTATTCTGTTTTTATAAACTTCCTTGTCGTTCATAAACACCTTAATATAATAACGCTTAGCCGGTAAATACGATAAATCGTAAGTCAACGATCCTTTACTGAAACTCTTATATAAATGATTTTCAACCACATCTGTTTCATTTTCCTGATCAACAATAAGCACCTTTACTTCCGAAGGAATATTGCAAAAATAATCTAATGTAATCGGGCCTTGAGTTCGTGCCGGAAAAACACCTACAGAAGGCGCATCATCCAACTCGTAAGACATATCGGGTTGTACCGAAAAATAATAATTAATAGCGCTACCAAAATCTGAACCAAATTGTTTTATGGCTTTGCCTTGAGCATCAAGTAATTTTATTTCGCCACGACCGTCTTTTGCTTTATACCAGAATTCTAATCCATCGCCTTCTGAATCGCTGAACTTAAAATTATAATTCCCTTGTTTTAAAGCAATGGTATCTTGATATACTGTACTTTGCTTCATATTCACACTATCTTTTGCAAAAACCACCTCTCCGAAACTATTTTGAATACTGTATGTGTTTTGCCAAGGTTTGTTATTTGTTTTATAACGAACCACGACGGTATCAGGAAATATGTCCGGGCGTTCGTAATCGGACTCTAATGTGTTATCTGCCTTAAATCCGTCTGATTTTCCGTTAGGTTTAGATATAACCACATGAAATTTCCCATGCTTTTGTTTACTAAATACTTCTGTTGGTAATGTTATTGCGGCTTCATCTCCAAAATTAATATGACCCGTCCAATTGAATTTCTGAGGTTTTTCACCTGCAATAAAATACTGAATCGTCATTTTCTTTAACGGATTACTACCATTATTTTTCACCTGAATAACCGGCAAACCACCAAACGGATTTTTCCGACTATGAATCAACTTTTTAGAGGGCTGAATAATATCTAAAAGCGTCACATCATTTTTGGCATTTGGAGCTTCATATTCAACAACAACAGCTGATAGCAACTCGTTCGCACTTGGCTTTTCAGTTTCGTAAGCTTCCATATTAATATCAAGGTTATATGGTTTTCCTGCCTCTGTATGTAGCATCACTTCATCAGGTTGCAGTAAATACCCTGGACACCAGTTGGCGCGATCAAAAATCCACGTTCCTGCCTGCGGAAATAAAGGATTATCACCACATTCCATCCATAAATCTTTATGATCTATAACCTCGCCATTAAACTCAATATCTCTGTACTTGCTACAAAACTCACCACAACCATTTGCATCCATACCATGCCCTGTTTGAAGGATCTTTATTTTAGAAAATGCGGTTTTATCATGCGCTTTAAATGTTACTGGCACCAAATGGTTTTCAATTGGATCGTCTTTGTATCCATATTTAAAATTTCCATCGTATACTTTATGAATCGCCAACGGATTAGCCACTGGTGTACCATAGGTAATTTCAAAATCCACAGTGACTTTCCAGCCACGGGTTTTATTGTTTTCATAACCCGTATGTATATAATCAATCTCAACCTCATCTCTTAAAATCAAACTGAAATCGGTCACATCTACATGCCACTCAAACCCCCAGTCTTTTTGAAAAAACCCTCCGTAAGGTGTTAACATACGTGCAATTTCGTAAACGGTAGTATCGCTTTTTTGACGCGCTTTAATATGATCTACATAATCCCAGTCGGCACAACGCATTTTATCAGGACATTCGAATTTTAAATTTAAAATAATGCTTCGGATATTTTCTGAAGCCTTTGGAAAAACTGCTGTACGTTTATAACTATTACTCCCTTTAGACGGGTCGGTAACTATAGTTTCTCCCTGATGCGAAATGACGTGAGCTTTCTCCTGTGCTTGTCCTAAAAAACTAATAAGAACAAGACAGAATAAGATTTTAAAAGTATTCAATGGTAGATAATTTTAACTGTTAAAAAACGTGTTTACCTGTACATCGGCAAATTGGCGGAACATTTCCATAACCCCGCAATATTTTTCAACCGATAAGTCTACTGCTCTTTGTAGTTTTTTCTCATCTAAATTATCTCCAAAAAAGTGAAAATTCATCGCTACTTTATCATAAAATTTTGGGTGCTCTTCAGTTAAATTCGCATCAATTTCAATTTTAAAGTCGGCAACATCAAGTTTCATCTTTTTAATTAAAGCCGCTACATCTAAACCCGAGCAACCTGCCAAACCAGATAACATTAAAGCTTTCGGGCGATAGCCTTCACCTTTTCCTCCACTTTCTTCGCCTGCATCAATAAATAAATTGTGTCCTGAAGGATTAGTACTTTCAAACTTCATGTCTCCTAACCAGGTTGTTGTAATATGATTTGTCATCGTTTATGAAATATTTTTTGTTACTTGTAAATATCAAAAATAACAAAACAAGATGAGTTACATTATTTGATTAACTCATAATTTAATTCAGATTAAGTTACTCTCTTTAAAACTTGCTTCAACCTCAACAAATCCTCGCGAGTATGATTGGCCGTAATAACAATTCGACTCATTAGTCCTTCATAATTGGGGTACTTAAAATTCGCTATTAGAATACCGTTATCATACAAAAGCTTGTAAACAGATTCATCATTACAATAAATAACCGGATAATTTACATCATATTTAAATTTAGAGGACAACTGCAATTCTGAAAAAAAGAATTTTAAATTATCCTTGAGCTTCTGCATTTGCTGACTGTATAATTCTTTAGATTTTAAAAATGCGTCCAAATACGCAGGATTTGCAGCAGATGATGAAATAAATAGATTTTCCTGTTTCAGTATTTCAATAAAATCAGTATCAGAAACTATTATACCACCAGATAATCCCAAAGCTTTACCTAACGAAGACACCATAATTTTTCTGTGAATATTTTTATATTCAACAGTATTAAAAACACCTTCTCCCGATGGCCCTACAATACCCAAACTATGAGACTCATCGATAATTAAAGTGATTTGCTTAGCTTCCGATATGTGTTCTAAAAAACTAAATGATGTTGGATAAACTTCGGAAGATAACACAGCATCTAAAACAATAATCACATCTTCTTTAATAGCATTGGTTAAATCTGGATGTAAAAACCTATTTTCAAAAACAGACTGACTACTAGAATCTAAAATAGCCGGATGACTATTGGGGTAATGAAAAAACGAACATTTATTCTTCTTAAAATACTCAACTACGAGTCTGCCTGCCAACATACCAGAAGATACCGTTAAGGCACTTTCAGCTCCAATAAATTTTGAAAACAAAGTTTCAAATTCATCGTATACAGCCAATTTAACATTAGCATTACGAGAACTACCATAACTGGTTCCCCACTGTTTAATGCTATTAAATAACTGTTCCTGAAAAGCAGGTAATGTAGCCATGCCTAAATAAGACGTACCGCCAAAATATAGAAATGTTTCATTATTCTGAGAAATAAGCCTATCGGGAAAACAATCTATAATCATATAAACTAAATCAGTTTTACACCTATTCCATTCAAATCGCTGTAAGTTACCACGCCATCAGTAATAGTTACCCCTTCGGCAATATCTTCAGAAAGCAGTAAAGCGCCATCCATATCTACAAAATCCAGAAGCGGTAATAAATGCGCTATAGCTGAAATACCTACAGAAGACTCCGTCATACATCCTACCATAGTTTTCATACCCAGACTTCTCGCTTCTAAAAGCATACGTTTTGCTGAAGTTAAACCACCACACTTAACTAACTTCACATTAACCCCATGAAAATGATTATGACATTTTAAAACATCAGCTTCAACCTGACAGCTTTCATCTGCAATAATAGGCAACACGGATTTAGAGTACACTTCTTTATGAGCATCCCAGTCCTTTGCAGGTAAAGGTTGTTCTATAAATTCAACACCCAATTGCTTCAATGCTTTAGCGTTTTTCAACGTTTCTTCAACCTGCCAACCACAATTGGCATCAACCCTAAAAACAGCATTTGTGTTTTTTCGTAATGCTTCAACTATTTTAATATCGTCTTTTGTCCCTAATTTAATTTTATAAATGGGCCATGGCATCTCCTGCATTTTAGCCACCATTTTATCAACGGTATCGATACCAATAGTATAATTGGTTAACGGATTATTACTAATATCATAATCCCAAAGTTCATAAAGCATTTTACCCTGCAATCTGGCATATAAATCATTGTAAGCCATGTCTAGAGCACAGATAGCAAACATATTATGTTTTAATTTACTATAAATACTTTGCCAGAATTCTTCAGGAGAAACACCATCTAAAGATTCTATAAATGGTTTTACATCAGTAATATCTTTTATCAGTTTATCAATGGTTATTCCGTAATATGGATTCGACGTTGCCTCTCCATAACCTGTAAATCCCTTAGAACTTAACTTAACAATTAAACTGGGTTGTATATCATGAGATTCTCTCGAAATTGTAAATGTGTGCTTTAATTTTAAATCGAAAGCTTTAAGTTGAAGATTCATAAAGAAATGGGCTTTAATTGAAATCTAAAAATAATAAATTAAAGCTCATAAACCACATTTCCAACAGAATATAAAATCCTACAATTTTGATTTATAGAATAGCCTGAACTCTTGCTTTTAGTTCTGGTAAGACATCTAATTCAAACCATGGATTTTTGGTAAGCCAAAAACGATTACGAGGTGATGGATGCGGTAAGGGTAAATATTTTGGAAAGTATTCGTTGTAGTTTCTCACGGTTTCAGTTAGTGTTTTCTTAGCTTCATTTTTCAGATAATAATTCTGAGAATATATGCCGATTAGAAGCACTAACTCAACTTGTTTTAAACTGTCTAATACAGGTTGATGCCATTTTGGTGCGCATTCTGGTCTTGGCGGCAAATCGCCTGTTTTTCCTTTGCCGGGATAACAAAACCCCATAGGAATAATGGCAAAATTTTCAGGATTATAAAACTGTTCGGGAGTTACACCTAACCAACTACGCAATTGCTTACCACTGGCATCATCCCACGGAATACCCGACGCATGTACTTTGGTTCCCGGTGCCTGACCTACAATAACAATTTTAGACTCCGGGTATGCTACCATAACCGGTCTTGGCCCTAAGGTTAAAACATCTTTACAAATCTTGCATTGTTTTATGTTTTGTAACAGGTCTTGCATTAAAAAAATATCACTAAGAGGATTTTAATATATTAGTTATTAGATCCATATTCATAATTTTTGAGTTCTTCAAGTTCTTTAGAAATTCTTTCTAACCATTCTACCTGAACTCTTTTACTAAAATTAGATTCTTCATATAAATTATTAATTTCACTAGACTTATTCATATATTTCCTACAAATAGATTCATAAACTTTTATATCACTTACTTTTTGCTTATTTAAACTATCATATGCTTTACGTATTTTTCTAGCATAAATCTCGTAAATATCAAAATGCCCTTGTTCATGTACTAGAGATAAAGAGTCAGAAATTTTATTCCAAGAATCAAACTTTTTCATATAGGAATTAATTCGAAATACAGGAATATCTCCATTCCAATATTCAAGGACAGCAGTTATCCCTGCTTTAATTATAGCTCCTGCACTAATATAATTTTCATCATCAACCTCGCCCTTAAAGTCGTCCCAAATCAATTTTCTTTCAGACCGCCAAAATAATAAACTATCAGTCTCTAAATCTTCGACTTGTCCTACCGTTCTATTGCTAAAACACAGAAGAACTATAATTAAAATTATTAATCTCATCTACTATTTTCTTCTATTTACATTTAAAACAAAAACGCTTTAGTATCACTTAGACACTAAAGCGTTTTAAATATATAAAATTTTAAAACCTTTATTTAGCTGCTAAAGGCTCGCCTTCAAAAATTAAGCCTTCAAAACCGGTTTTCATAAAGTTTCTAATATTTTGGTGTCCTGTACCTTCTGGATCGTTTAATACCTCATCAAAATAAAATTTACCAAAGCAAGCTAAAGTTTCTTCTTTTGTAAAATTTTGATGTTTTGCGAAAGCAAATAATTTACAAGAGCCTGAATTTTGTCCGGCTTCATTTTGTAATTCTCCGTTTTTAAAAGCGGTTGGCGTAAATTCAAAATTAGCTTCAACAGCTACCATTGTATCATTAAATTCTACGGCTTCAGGTGTACTTAGTAATTTTGCTTTAAATGTTTCTAATGTCATTTCTCTTTATTCTAATTTCAATTATTTTCCTTTTCCAGCAACTACAACCACAATTTCTCCTTTTGGAGGTTTGTTGGTATAATGTTCTAAAACCTCTTTGGCGGTTCCACGAACTGTTTCTTCATATAATTTAGTAAGCTCACGTGAAACTGAAACCTGTCTGTCTTCACCAAAATACTCACAAAAATGCCCTAAGGTTTTAACCAGTTTATGCGGACTTTCGTAAAAAATCATAGTTCGGGTTTCTTCGGCAAGCAATAAAAATCGTGTCTGACGTCCCTTCTTTACAGGCAAAAATCCTTCAAACACAAACTTATCATTCGGCATTCCAGAATTCACCAAAGCAGGCACAAAGGCGGTTGCTCCTGGCAAACAATCCACGTCGATTCCGTGTTCTATACAAGCGCGGGTTAATAAAAATCCGGGATCGGAAATGGCCGGAGTTCCGGCATCACTAATTAAGGCAACCGTTGTTCCACTTTTTAATTTTTCAATAATCGTTTCAACCGTTTTATGCTCATTATGCATATGATGCGATTGCATGTGGGTTGAAATTTCGAAGTGCTTTAAAAGCTTCCCCGAAGTTCGGGTATCTTCGGCCAATATTAAATCGACATCCTTTAAAACTTCAATAGCTCTAAAGGTCATATCTTTTAAATTCCCAATGGGTGTTGGTACTATGTAAAGTTTACTCATTAATTAAATTTACCTTCAATAATCTCCATAAATCGCGTCTCGTACTCCTCTTTATTTGCCCAACCCTGATGGTCCGGTTTAACCATAGTTTGTATAAATTCTTTGGCTTCAACAAAAGAACCAATAGTATTAATTTGAGAAATTACACGATCATAATCAGCGCCATTCCCTTCAAAGAGATGCTTGATAAAAGCCAGTTTATCATTTAAACCAATGGCTAATCCGCCATTTTTCAGTTTATCGTTTAAGGATTTTTTTTCGTTTGAATGGCCGTTCTGCTCTTTCGGAACGGGGTCGAAAATAGGCATATTTTTATAATCTGCAGTAAGATCTTCCAAATCGTTTTTATGATACTGCGTTTTCGGTAAAATATCCTCTAAAGTTGGTTTCGAGTCCAGATCAATATCCGGCATAAAAGCTACCATATTTTTTATTTTTTCAATGGCAGGCTCCATAATACCATCATCCTCCTTTTCGTCAAGGTTAATAAATAACCTGTCATCTATTTCACGGTTATCACTAATCTTATCATTAAAAGCTGAATCAATCATACCAAAAAAGTTTTCTTCATCAGAAATCGCAGGCAACTCACCGTCATAATTTTCGTAGGCAAACTTTAATACCGAAAGCTTTTCCAGAAGAAGTGTCGCTTCGGTATGCATTTTAACAACATCTTCTCTACCCTTGAGTTTAAGAATTCTATGTGCAATACTGACTAACTCAGATTCTAGTTTCTTCTTCATAGCTATATTTTTAAAATTAATGTCTTTAAGGTTTTTGATTTTTAATAAATTTAGTTCACCTTTATACAAACATATAATCGCTTTATTTTAGTGTTAAATTTACAAAATGTTTCTTGAAAATACAGTAAATCATAAAGAACAATTTGGATGGATTGAAGTCATCTGTGGATCAATGTTTTCCGGTAAAACCGAAGAATTGATTCGCCGGTTAAAGCGTGCCCAGTTTGCAAGACAAAAAGTTGAAATTTTTAAACCGGCTATCGATACCCGATATAATGATGAAATGGTGGTGTCGCATGACGATAACGAAATTCGATCGACTCCGGTTCCTGCAGCTGCTAATATTCCTATTCTTGCCGATGGATGCGATGTTGTAGGCATTGATGAAGCCCAGTTTTTTGATGATGAAATTGTACGCATTTGTAACGATTTAGCCAATAAAGGGGTTCGTGTTATTGTCGCTGGTCTGGATATGGACTTTAAAGGTAATCCGTTTGGTCCTATGCCTAACCTTATGGCTACTGCCGAATATGTAACTAAAGTACATGCCGTATGCACCAGAACAGGTAATTTAGCCCAATATAGCTATAGAAAATCTGCTAACGACAGCTTAGTACTTTTAGGAGAAACCGACGAATACGAGCCTTTAAGCCGTGCTGCTTATTTTAAAGCGACTATGCGCGATAAAGTGAGAAACATTAAGGTAAACGATGCTGAACAACTTACTCCAAAACCCAAAGATACCGATAACAATGCCTAAAGCGGAAGAGACCATCTTAGAAGTCGATTTAAAAGCGCTAAAACACAACTTAAATCATTTAAAGTCAAGAATACCTAAGGAAACAAAATTCTTAGCTGTAGTTAAAGCCTTTGCTTATGGTAGCGATGCCTGCGAAATTGCCAATTATTTAGAAGAGTTAAATGTCGATTACTTTGCCGTTGCCTATACCAACGAAGGTGTACAACTAAGAGAAGCCGGCATTACCAAGCCTATTTTAGTGCTTCACCCGCAAACCGTAAGCTTTACAACTTTAGTGGAACACCAACTGGAACCTAACTTATATAGTCCTAAAATTTTAAAGGAATTTATAGAAGTAGCATCAAGTTTAAACTATAAAAACTATCCTGTGCATGTTAAGTTTAATACCGGATTAAACCGTTTAGGGTTTGCAGAACATCAGGTAAGCTATTTAGCCGAAACTCTAAATTCAACTTCTGTTATTCATTTGAAATCTATCTTTTCGCATTTGGCTGCCAGCGAAGATTTAAACGAACGTGAATTTACTTTAAATCAAATTAATCTTTTCAAACATATCGCAGAAACCTTATCGGAAGCTATTGGTTTTAAACCTATGATGCATATCTGTAATACTTCAGGAATTTTAAATTATCCGGAAGCCCATTTCGATATGGTAAGAAGCGGCATCGGACTTTATGGCTACGGCAATTCTGAAAAAGAAAACAAAAACTTTAAACCGATAGGAGCCTTAAAAACGGTTATTTCTCAAATTCACAATATTGAACCAGGTGAATCGGTAGGCTATAACCGTGCCTTCACCAGTGAAACCCCTGTTAGAACCGCCACCTTACCTTTAGGTCATGCCGATGGTATTGGCAGGCAATACGGCAACGGTAAAGGCTACGTGGTTATTAATGGTCAAAAAGCACATATTGTAGGCAACGTCTGTATGGATATGATTATGGTTAACATTACCGGTATTGACTGTAAAGAAGGAGACGAGGCTATTGTATTTGATGCGGTAACCACAGCTGAGGATTTTGCCGAAACAGCAAATACCATTTCCTACGAATTGTTAACCTCTGTATCTCAACGTGTAAAACGTGTATTTTTGAAATAAATCGTTTACAGGTTTTAAAGATTTTAACTACTTTAGTAAAACACTAACTATAAAATAACTTCATATGTTAAAAGAGTTTAAAGAATTTGCCATGAAAGGCAACCTAGTCGACATCGCTGTCGGTTTTGTAATGGGTGCTGCGTTTAAAGAAGTGGTTACTTCGTTTACCGGAGGTATTGTATCTCCACTTATTGGTTTAATTTTCAAATCAGACTTCAAAGATTTAAAATGGATTATAACAGAAGGTGTTGCTAATACCGAGGGTGTTGTAGAAGGAGAAGTGTCTGTACTTTGGGGTGCGTTTTTAACCAATGTTATCGACTTCATTATCGTGGCCTTTGTTATGTTCATGTTAGTTAAAGGTGTTAACAAAATGAAGAAGAAAGAAGAGCCTGCACCAGAACCTCCAAAAGGTCCATCTCAAGAAGATTTACTTGCAGAAATTCGCGATCTGCTTAAAAAATAACTAAATGTTAAATAAATAACAATGTGTTATTTGTTGTTAAAAAGCCTTGGTTTTAAAGAATCTAAGGCTTTTTTTTATTTTTAAAATGGAATTAATAGTTAGTTTTGTCACTCGAAAAAATTAAGAACAAGATTTAAACTATTATAAAAGATGAAAGTAGCTGTTGTTGGTGCCACTGGTATGGTTGGCGAAGTGATGCTAAAAGTATTAGAAGAACGTAACTTTCCTGTTACAGAATTATTATTAGTCGCTTCAGAGCGTTCTGTAGGTAAAAAAATAACATTTAAAGGTGAAGAGATTACTGTTATTGGCTTAGCTGATGCTGTTGCTGCGAAACCACAAATCGCTATATTTTCAGCAGGTGGTGACACCTCATTAGAATGGGCTCCTAAATTCGCTGAAGCTGGAACTACTGTAGTAGACAACTCTTCTGCCTGGAGAATGGATCCATCAAAAAAATTAATCGTTCCGGAAATTAATGCAGGTGAATTAACAAAAGACGATAAGATTATTGCTAACCCTAACTGTTCTACAATTCAGATGGTTTTAGCTTTATCAAAACTTCACGAAGCTTACAAAATGAAACGTATCGTTGTATCTACTTACCAATCGGTTTCTGGTACCGGGGTTAAAGCTGTACAACAGTTAGAAAATGAGATTGCTGGTGTTGAAGGTGAAATGGCGTATCCTTACCCAATTGGTCGAAATGCATTACCACACTGTGATGTATTTATGGAAAATGGCTATACCAAAGAAGAAATGAAATTAGCTAAAGAACCTCAAAAAATCTTTGGTGACAGTTCTTTCGCTGTAACAGCAACTGCAGTTCGTATTCCAACTTCAGGAGGACACAGTGAATCTGTAAACGTGCAATTTGAGAACGATTTCGATTTAGCTGAGGTAAGACAGTTAATCAGTGAAACACCTGGTGTTGTTTTACAGGATAATACAGCTACAAACACTTACCCAATGCCAATTTTAGCGCACGATAAAGACGAGGTATTTGTTGGTCGTTTAAGACGCGATGAATCTCAACCAAATACATTAAACATGTGGATTGTTGCCGACAACTTACGTAAAGGGGCTGCAACAAACACCATTCAAATTGCTGAATACTTAGTAGAAAATAACTTAGTATAACAGCATAACTAGATGAGACTATATCAAGCTCCTGTATTTCTACAGGAGCTTTTTTTATTTAATCCTGATTGATAAAATAAATGTCGTCTGTTGATGATGCCTTCTTCAAAATCGTTTGAAAAATATACTCACAAACCATTTTCTCTCCTACCAGATTAATAAACTCTAAAGTATCTTCAGGTGTATGGTATTGCGGATGTCCACCAGTGTGCATTCCTAAAACCGAAATCCCCTTTTTATAAAACGAGACATGATCTGAACCTCCTACTCCGCCCGCATGCACTCCCGGATTTAATCCTAATGAAACACCTAAGTCTTTCATAAAATCGACACCTCCCGGAAACGTTCCAGCACCACCCATATATACCTGTTTTTTATCGTTAAGCCTACCAACCATATCCATATTAATCATCAGCTTGATGTTTTCGTTAGGCACTAAAGGGTGTTCTGTGAAATATTTACTTCCCAATAAACCTTGTTCTTCCGCTCCAAAAGCAATAAAAATAATGCTGCGTTTCAATTCGCCTCTATGCGCTGCTAATTTTTCTGAAATCTCTAACAAAGCCGCTGTTCCACTGGCATTATCATCAGCTCCAAAATGAATAGCATTTTTCTTATCAGACTTCGATGACGGTCCGCCAAGTCCCAAATGATCGTAATGCGCGCCTAAAACAATGTATTCGTTTTTCAATTCCGGATCGTTTCCTTCAATAAAACCAACCACATTACACGTAGGTGCCAATGGTTTTTCTGGCTCACCTTCAGCAACTCGTAACTTAGCCTCAAACGGTTGTTTGTAACCTTCATCAAAGGCCTCTATTCCCGAAGATTTAAAATCTTTAATAATGTATTTCACTACACGTTTATTCGCCTTAGTACCTGGATAACGTCCACCATTTTTTTCAGAGGTTAAAAATATAATATGGCTTTCAATCTCCTTTTCTGTAACCTCGGGCTGAGCAAATAAAGAGAAAGAACCTACTAAAACCAATGCAATTGATAAGAATTTATTCATAAGTTAATTTTTATAAAAAAATAAAATAACGAATTTAAAGACGAACCACATAAACTTTTAAGACGAACAACGTAAACTGAACCATTTTCGTTATTTTTCGTTAAATCCATTCCATATTTAGTTGTTTTTTCAATTCGATTTTTCCATATTTAGCAAAACAAACCCTCGAGAATAATAGCCTGTGAAATATCCAAAAACGAAAACTGTAGATGTTGTAGATACTTATTTTGGTATTGATGTAAAAGATCCTTATCGCTGGCTGGAAGATGACCGAAGTACTGAAACTGAAGCCTGGGTAAAAGCACAAAACAAAACCACATTTGATTATCTTAATACTATTCCATTTAGAAATGAACTAAAAAATCGTCTGTCACATTTATGGAATTATGAAAAAATTGGCGCCCCTTCAATTGAAGGCGGGTATACCTATTTTTCTAAAAATGACGGTCTGCAAAATCAGAGTGTGATTTACAGAAAAAAAGGAGAGAACTCTGCTGAAATCTTTCTTGACCCCAATACGTTTTCAAAAGACGGCACTATATCTCTTGATGAATTAAGTTTCTCTAAAAGTGGCAAGCTTTTAGCTTACTCGATATCTGAAGGTGGTAGTGACTGGCGTAAAGTGATTATTATTGATGCTGAAACCAAAGCTAGTTTAGAAGACCCTTTAAAAGATATTAAGTTCAGTACCATTTCCTGGTATAAGGACGAAGGCTTTTATTACTCAAGTTACGATAAGCCTGTAGGTAGTGAACTTTCGGCAAAAACAGATCAGCATAAAGTATACTACCACAAACTAGGAACTTCTCAAAAAGAAGATGCACTTGTTTACGGCGGAACACAGGAACAAAAGCATCGTTATATCAATGCACATGTTACACGTGATAATCGCTTTTTAATTATCATTCCAAGAATATCAACTTCCGGAAATAAGCTTTTAATAAAAGACTTATCGGTTGCTGATAGTGATTTTATCACTATTTTAAATGAGGATTACAGCGATACTTTTGTAATTCATAACGAAGGTTCAACCTTATTTTTAGTCACCAATTTAGATGCACCAAACCGACGTATAGTAAAGGTAGAGGCTTCAAATCCGACGCCTGAACATTGGGAAGATTTTATTGCAGAAACAAATTGTGTTTTAACACCCACCAAAGGAAGCGGTTATTTGTTTGCGCATTATATGATTGATGCGATTTCGCAGGTAAAACAATACGATTGGAGAGGCAATTTTATTAGAGATATTGAACTTCCGGGCTTAGGTACAGCCAGTGGCTTTTCAGGAAAAAAAGAGGCGTCTAAGTTATATTTCAGTTTCACTAACTATAAAACACCAGCCAGTATTTTTGAACTGAATCCAGAAACCGGAGACACTAAAACCTATTGGCAACCCTGTATAAATTTTAACCTGGAGCAGTACGAAAGTAAACAAGTGTTTTACACCTCAAAAGACGGCACCAAAGTACCTATGCTCATTACCTCTAAAAAAGGCATTGAACTTCACGGGAAAAACCCGACTATGCTTTACGGTTATGGCGGATTCAACATTAGCTTAACGCCTGCCTTTAGCATCACCAATGCCATTTGGCTGGAACAGGGCGGTATTTTAGCAGTGCCTAATTTACGAGGTGGTGGTGAATATGGTCGCGAATGGCATGATGCTGGCACACAGCTTCGCAAACAAAATGTCTTTGACGATTTTATCGCTGCCGCGGAATACCTCATAAATAATAATTACACATCCTCGGAATACTTAGCGCTTCGGGGCGGTTCAAACGGCGGCTTATTAGTTGGCGCTGTGATGACTCAGCGTCCTGATTTAGCAAAAGTAGCTCTCCCTGCCGTTGGCGTTTTAGATATGTTACGTTATCACACCTTTACTGCAGGTGCCGGATGGGCATACGATTACGGTACCTCCGAAGACAATAAAACCATGTTCGAATATTTAAAAAACTATTCGCCGTTACACAATGTAAAATCAGGTATTAAATATCCTGCAACATTAATTACGACAGGCGATCATGACGATCGTGTAGTCCCCGCACATAGCTTTAAATTTGCAGCTGAATTACAAAGTAAACAAACTGGAAATAGCCCAACGTTGATTCGGGTTGAAACCGATGCTGGTCATGGCGCAGGAACTCCAGTTAGTAAAACCATTGAAGAATATGCCGATATTTTTGGTTTCACCCTTTACAACATGGGCTTTAAAACTTTACCTAATTCAATTGAAGAAAATTTAGAAAATGTAAGTACATTATAAAGCCCGAACCCTTTCTTTTCAATCATTTTTTAACCTACTTTTACAACATGTTACAAATAAAAAACCTTTCGTTTCGTTACAGGAAACAGGCTATTTTAGATCATATTTCATTTTCCGCCAAACCAGGAGAACACCTCTCTATTATTGGTGAAAGTGGCTCCGGAAAAAGCACCCTTTTAAAACTACTTTACGGTTATTACGATTTACCTGAAGGAGAAATTTACTGGAAGGATAATCAAATTCTAGGACCGGAGTATAATTTGGTTGTTGGCTATGACTTTATGAAATACGTAGCCCAGGAATTCGATTTGATGCCCTTCATTTCTGTGGCCGAAAACATAGGTGCCTTCTTATCTAATTTCTACCCTGAAGAAAAACAGAAACGTATAAACGAGCTTCTTAAAGTCGTGGAATTAGAAGCTTATGCAGATATTAAAGTTAAAGAATTAAGTGGCGGACAAAAGCAACGTGTAGCCATTGCCAGAGCCATTGCTAAAGAACCTGAAATTTTACTGTTAGATGAACCTTTCAGTCATATCGATAATTTTAAAAAACAATCACTAAGGCGAAGCCTTTTTAAATACTTAAAAGACAACCAGATTACCTGTATTGTCGCAACCCATGATAAAGATGATGTATTGGCCTTTTCAGACCAGATGATTGTGCTACACGATGCTAAAATCATGGCTCAGGATACACCTGAAAACCTTTTTAACAATCCGCAAAACAAATTAATTGCTTCATTTTTTGGTGAATATAATGAGATAGAAAATCATGGTATTGTTTACTCACACCAATTGAAAATAAACGGCGAAGGTGATTTAAAAGCAACGGTTAAACAAATATATTTTAGAGGCACTACCTATCTTATAGAAGCTGATTTAAACGGAAATCCTATACTTTTTGAACATGACCATGCATTAAAATTCAATGAAGAAATTCAATTGTCAATCTTAAAATAGTATTATAAAATATCAAGTATTTTAAAACTGTTTCCTCTAAAATCAATAGCATCAAGTACACCTTTACCCAGTAATAACTGACCAATAGGTGTACTTGGTGAAATGGCATAAAACGCAACATCATTCACTTTCAATTCACCAAGACTTACAGCTACAAAATAATTAGCTTGCGAAGTGAATACCACACTGCCTAAGCCTACCTTTTTTGAAGCTATTTTTACATCAATTCTAGAAAGCACTTCTTTTATTTTATTAATTTCTGCGAGTTGTTGACCGGCCTTTTCTCGCTCCAACTGTAACATGGCTCTACCGGTTTCATGCTTGTCACCTGCCGTACTTTTGGTTTCTGAAGATAACGATTCCTGAATTTGAGCAATTTGTTTTTTAACCGTTTCCAAACGACTAGATACCAATACAGCACACTGTTCGTAAAGTGCCTGCTTTATTTCCAAATTATTTTTTGTCATAAGAAAATGGTCCATAAAAATGCATTTGTTTCACTATCCAAACCTTTCTACCTTGAATATACGCCGATGCCGGATTCGCTCTATAACGTTGCGGACTTGGTAAAACTGCAGCTATTGCGGCGGCTTCATACTGCGATAATTTAGCCGCTGGTTTTTTAAACCAGTATTGAGCGGCAGCTTCAGCACCGTAAACACCTTTACCCATTTCAATACTGTTTAAATACACTTCCATAATACGTTCTTTACTCCAAATAAGTTCTATTAAAAACGTAAAATAAGTTTCCAGCCCTTTGCGAAACCAACTGCGTTCTGGCCACAAAAAAACATTCTTAGCTGTTTGCTGACTTATGGTACTTCCGCCACGAACACGTTTGCCCTTTTTATTGTATTCAATAGCCTTTTCTATGGCCTGGATATCAAATCCGTTGTGGTTTAAAAAGTTCTGGTCTTCACTACAAACCACGGCCAATTGCAGGTTTTTCGATATATGATCTATCGATTCCCAATCGTGTTTCCAAAAAGTTCTTTGTCCGCTATCCTGTTCAAAATAACGTATAACCATAAGTGGAGTAACCGGCACCGGAACCCATTTAAACAACACCACAAATCCGACAGTGATTATAACAAACCACGCAAATATTTTTAATAAAAACCGAAACAGTTTTTTCATCTAATACTAAATCTATTTTTTGAAATTAATGACATGCCAATTCGGCAAGTTCTTTACCAACCAAACTACCAATTGCGATACCCATACCTCCTAAACGTACGCCACAAAACACCTGATTTGACAACGGTTTTACAATCGCCTTTTTTTGATGACCAATCCCCATAACACCACTCCATCGATGCTCAACTTCGAAAGGCGTGTTAGGTAAAATAACCGTTTTTAAAATGTCTTCCAATCTATTTTGAATTTGTTCTGTTTGGCCAAATTCTATAGTTTCTTCACCTTTAAAATCCAGATTACGGCCACCTCCAAACAGAATGCGATTATCGATATTTCTGAAATAATAATAGCCTTTATCTAAATGGAATGTCCCTTTAATATGTAAATCTTTTATTGGCTTGGTTATAAGTACCTGGGCTCTGGCAGGTTTTACCTCCTGATTGATTAACTGAGATGCAAAACCATTGGTGGCAATTAACAGTTTTGAACTTGAAAACTCAAATAAATTCGTTTTTATTTTTACTGAATTTCCATTTTCAACAAAACTCTCTACTTTACAATTGTTAAGAATTTTAATGCCTTTTGACTGCACTTTTTTCAATAAAGCTTCCATCATAAGTCCTGTATCAATCTGACCTTCGAAAGTGTTAAAAATAGTACGCTCCTTTATATTTTTAAACTGAAAACTATTGGGTTTTATACCATAAACTGAAGCATTAAAAATGGGTTCTAACAACTTATTAATCTTGTCGATTTTTTCCAAACAGGATTCATATAAATCATCCTGCTCTAAAAAGAGTTCGTACCCTCCATAATTTTTATAACCAATCGCCTTTTCTCCTAAAGTTTGTTTTAAAAGGTTTAAGCCATCGACACGCTTTTTAACGAGTTGCAAGACCTCTTCTTCGCTATGCGTCTTTAAATCTTCTATAATCTCGCTTAAACTACCAAAACAAGCAAATCCGGCATTCTTTGTACTGGCTCCCTGTGGTAAAAACCCTTGCTCTAAAATTAAAATGTTGGCCTTTGGAAATCGTTCTCTTAAATACAAGGCACAACTTAATCCCACAATACCACTGCCTATAATAGTAAAGTCGGTATTGCTAAGCCAAGATTTTATTTCCCAATAGGAGAGGTTCACTATTTTTGATCGTTAGTTTTTAGTAAAAATAGTGATTTCGTGTTAAGGATGGAGCAATTGTTGGAGCTCTTTTAATTATCATAAAATAATTAAAAAGCGACTTGCGAGAGCCTGACTTTTTCTTAAAAAAAGGAAAAGTAACACCATAAAAAAACTCCGAAAGTGGCTTCCGGAGTTTTTATTAATTTATTCTTGAACTGGCTTTTCCATAACGAAATCTTCCATGAACTTGGTGGTATAATTACCCGCAACATAATCGGGGTTATCCATAAGCTGACGATGGAAAGGAATCGTGGTTTTAATACCTTCGATTACGAATTCGTCTAAAGCACGTTTCATTTTGCTAATCGCTTCTTCTCTTGTTTGCGCCGTTGTAATTAACTTAGCAATCATAGAATCGTAGTTTGGCGGAATCGTATACCCAGCGTAAACGTGAGTATCTAAACGTACACCATGTCCTCCTGGAGCGTGTAATGTTGTAATTTTTCCTGGAGACGGACGGAATCCATTATAAGGATCCTCGGCGTTAATACGACATTCGATAGAGTGTAAGTTTGGTAAATAGTTTTTACCAGAAATTGGCACTCCTGCCGCTACTAATATTTGCTCACGAATCAAGTCGAAATCAATTACCTGCTCGGTAATTGGGTGCTCTACCTGAATACGCGTGTTCATTTCCATGAAGTAGAAGTTACGGTGTTTATCTACTAAGAACTCAATCGTTCCTGCACCTTCGTACTTAATGTACTCTGCCGCTCTAACCGCTGCCATACCCATTTCCTCTCTTAACTCATCAGTCATGAATGGTGATGGTGTTTCTTCGGTTAATTTTTGGTGACGACGTTGTACTGAACAGTCTCTTTCTGAAAGGTGACAAGCTTTACCTGTAGAATCTCCAACAATCTGGATTTCGATATGTCTTGGCTCTTCAATAAGTTTTTCCATGTACATATCGTCGTTTCCGAAGGCTGCTTTACTTTCCTGACGCGCAGAATCCCAAGCAGCTCTAAGATCTTCTTTCTTCCAAACGGCACGCATACCTTTACCTCCACCACCGGCAGACGCTTTAAGCATAACCGGGAATCCAGTTTCCTTAGCTACTTTTTCACACTCCTCGTAAGAGTTAATAACACCATCACTACCTGGTACACAAGGTACACCAGCCGCTTTCATAGTGGCTTTAGCGTTGGCTTTATCTCCCATTTTATCAATCATCTCTGGAGATGCACCAATAAATTTGATACCGTGTTCTTCACAAATTTTAGAAAACTTAGCGTTTTCTGATAAGAACCCGTACCCTGGGTGAATGGCATCTGCATTAGTAATTTCAGCAGCTGCAATAATGTTAGACATTTTTAAGTACGATTCGCTACTTAAAGCTGGCCCAATACAAACCGCTTCGTCTGCAAATTTTACGTGTAAACTTTCTGCGTCGGCTGTAGAATATACTGCAACCGTTTTGATGCCCATTTCTTTACAGGTTCTAATAACACGAAGTGCTATCTCCCCTCTGTTGGCAATCAGTATTTTTTTAAACATATCTTTATGAGTTTAAGAGTTTAGGGTTTATAAGTTCTACTGAACTTTAAACTTTAAACTTCAAATTAAGATGGATCTACTAAAAATAACGGCTGATCGAATTCTACCGGAGAAGAATCGTCAACTAAAATCTTAACAACCTTACCTGATACTTCAGATTCGATTTCGTTGAAAAGTTTCATCGCTTCGATGATACATAATACATCACCTGCTGCTATAGTTTGACCTACTTCTACAAATAATGGCTTATCTGGAGCTGGTTTTCTATAGAAGGTACCAATAATTGGCGATTTGATTGTGATATATTTTGATTCCTCAGTTGCTGGAGCCACTGGTGTAGCTGCTGGAGCTGAAGCTGCTGCTTCTGCTACTGGAGCTGGAGCTGCTGCTACCTGTGGAATTTGTGCTGCTATAGGAGCATATTGCACAGTTGTTGCCTCTTCTGATCCTGTTTTAATGGTGATTTTAAAATCGTCCATTTCTAATTTAACCTCACTTGCACCTGATTTTGCTACAAATTTGATTAAGTTTTGAATCTCTTTAATGTCCATAATTGTATTAATTAATTATTGGGTTATGAATTATAGGCCCATTTTAAGTAAATAGAACCCCAATTGAATCCGCCACCAAAAGCGGCAAAAATTAAATTATCTCCTTTTTTAAGCTTAGACTCGAAATCACTTAGTAATAACGGTAATGTAGCCGATGTTGTATTTCCATATCTGTGGATATTTATTAATACTTTCTCTTCAGCTAATTCAATACGTTGTGCAGTAGCATCAATAATACGCTTGTTGGCCTGATGCGCTACTAACCAATCAACGCTGTCTTTATCTAAATTATTACGTTCTAATATTTTTACAGTTGCATCTGCCATGTTTGATACTGCATTTTTAAACACAGTACGTCCTTCCTGAAATGCATACTGACCACCTTTAGCCATAGCTTCTTCAGTGATTGGGAAAGCAGAACCTCCGTAAGTGGCTTGTAAAAACTCTCTTCCGGTTCCGTCACTTCTTAAATATTCATCTTGGAATCCTAATCCTTCTTCGTTAGGTTCGAATAAAACTGCTCCGGCACCATCACCAAAAATGATACACGTTGCTCGGTCTTCGTAATTAATAATTGATGACATTTTATCTGCACCAATTAATAATACATTTTTGTATCGACCTGACTCGATATAACTAGCAGCAACCGACATACCGTATAAGAAACTAGAACATGCAGCATCCATATCGAAAGAGAATGCATTAGTAGCACCAATTTCAGACGCCGTGTAAGCAGCTGTAGAAGCAGCTTTCATATCTGGTGTTGCCGTTGCAACAATAACAAGTTCTATGGTTTTAGGATCGATGCCTTTCTTGTTGATAAGGTCTTGCGCAGCTTTAATAGCTAAATAGGACGTCCCTTTTCCTTCTTCTTTAAGAATACGACGCTCCTTGATTCCTGTTCGTGAAGTTATCCATTCATCATTTGTATCAACCATTGTTTCAAGAATTTGATTGGTTAATACATATTCTGGCACATAAGCGCCAACAGCTGTTATAGCCGCTGAGATTTTACTCATAACTTTATAGTTAAATTGACCGAAAAATCACTAAAATTGATCAAAAACACGTCAAAATTTGTGAAAATTACTAAAAAATAGCTTAATAACTCGCAAATTACGTGTTTTTACGCGTTAGAAAAAGCATATCATAAAAAAAACGCTCACATGTGAGCGTTTTTTTATATGCACGCATAGTTATTATGCTATGTTTTCTACTGCTTCAGAATTGTCAATTAATACTTGACCTCTGTAATAAAGTTTTCCTTCATGCCAGTGAGCTCTGTGATATAAGTGAGCCTCACCTGTAGTAGGACATGTAGCAATCTGTGGCGCAGTTGCTTTGTAATGGGTTCTTCTTTTATCTCTTCTTGTTTTCGAGATTTTTCTCTTAGGATGTGCCATTTTCTATCGTTATTTATCCGTTAATAGTTTCTTTAATGTATTCCAACGAGGGTCTATATCGTCCTCGGTTTTATTCTCTTTCTTTCCTTTCGGGCTTAGTTCTTTTAACTTTTTAAGTATGTCTGAATCTAATGTTCCGTCTTTAATTCCAGGATGCACGCGCTTAATTGGCACAGCTAATATGATTGATTCATATATATACTGCTGAACGTTAATTTCATAAGTACCGTGAGGTACAATTAGTATATTAACGTCTTCATCATTATACTCGTCACCAAATTTAACTACCAAATCGAACTCATTTTCGATACTTTGATCGTACGGTTCGTTAGTTAAATCACAGTTAACATTAACAAATCCTGAAATTTTAAAGTGCAACTCCAGTAATGTAGATTTCTTTTCTAACTCAAGATCTACTTTTACTTTTACATCATTAAATTCCTGATACTCAAAATAATCAAAGAACGCTTGCTCAATTTCATACTCAAAATGGTGCTTTGCTAATTTTAGCCCTACAAATGGAATTGTATACTCTTTTAATGGCTTCATTATCAAATCTATTTTGAGCCTGCAAATATATAAATTTTTATTTAAGCAGCATTACTTATAAACATTTTTTTGTTTATATCTTTTTTGATGATTTTTTTAACGGGTTCGACGTAAGTTCCTCATACTCATTTCTATTTCTAAAAATTTGAATCGCTGCAAATACAGCTTCCTTAAACGAACTCTCGTCTGCAATGCCTTTTCCGGCTATTTCATAAGCTGTTCCATGGTCTGGAGAGGTTCTAACTTTGTTCAAACCAGCGGTATAATTCACTCCCTGTCCAAACGACAGCGTTTTAAACGGTATTAACCCTTGATCGTGATATGAAGCCACAATGGCATCGAAACTTTTGTAATTATTAGAACCAAAGAAACTATCTGCTGCATATGGCCCATAAACCAGTTTACCTTCGTCTTTTAACTTTTTAAGGGTTGGTCTTAAAACAGTATCGTCTTCATTGCCAATAACACCATTATCCCCTGTATGCGGATTAATTCCCAGTACTGCAATCCGCGGTCTAACAATATTAAAGTCTACTTTAAGAGAATTATAAACCGTATTAATCTTATTAATAATTAGATCTTCGGTAATATGATTTACCACATCTTTAACCGGAACATGATCGGTTAATAAACCTACTCGTAAACCATCAGACACCATAAACATTAAGCTTTCACCTTCCAGTTCCTGAGCTAAATAATCGGTATGGCCAGGAAATTTAAACTCTTTCGACTGAATATTATGTTTATTAATCGGCGCTGTGACCAGCACATCTACATCACCTTCCTTTAATGCCTTTGTTGCCGATTGCAATGATTTTATTGAATAAGCTCCTATTTTGAAATCTTCTTTACCAAATTCAATATTCACAGGTTCGTTCCAACTATTAAAAACATTTACCTTTCCTGAAGCGATTTGATTAAGACTATTAGTGACATTAAAATTGATTTCGGATTTAAAATGCGATTTGAAAAAATTCATCGTTTTAGCAGAAGCAAAAATTACAGGTGTACAGAAATCTAATACTCGAGCATCTTCGAATGTTTTTAAAATAATTTCTCCTCCAATACCATTTAAATCCCCGATAGAGATTCCTACAACTATATTTTCTGATTTCTTCATTAAAAATGATAACTTTTGTTCGTAATTTTGACACTACAAATTTAGTTAAATAAACAAACCATAGATATGTTTACAGGAATTATTGAAGATATTGGAGTAATTACAGATTTAAAAAAAGAATTAGATAATCTTCATATTACCGTAAAAAGTAATATCACTTCCGAATTAAAAATAGACCAAAGTGTAGCTCACAATGGTGTTTGTTTAACTGTAGTTAATATTAAAGGAGACGAATATACCGTTACTGCTATAAAAGAAACACTGGACAAAACCAATCTAAACACCTTAAATGTAGGAAACAAAGTAAATCTTGAACGCGCTATGAAACTAGGTGATAGACTAGATGGACACATCGTTCAAGGCCATGTAGATCAAATAGCAATCTGTGAAAATATAGATGAAGCTAATGGTAGCTGGGTATTTACATTTAGATATGACTCATCTCTAAATAATATAACCATTGAAAAGGGTTCTATTACAGTAAATGGCACAAGTTTAACAGTAGTGAATTCAAAAAGAAACTCTTTTAGTGTAGCCATTATTCCTTATACCTACCAACACACCAATTTTAATACTTTTAAAATAGGAACTAAAGTAAATTTAGAATTTGACGTTTTAGGAAAGTATGTATCTAGATTGGTTAATCTTGGAAAATTGGATTAGTTTTTTTTAGATAGAAGTTTTTTCGAACCATAAAAAACTCCAAACGATAAAACAGCAAAAATCCCAAAATCAACTGATAACCCAGGAGGAGGAGTTGGAGGAGGTGGATCAGGTTGACCTAAACAAACAAAACTTATTAATACAAATAAGATTGAGGCTAATATATTCTTGTTTTGTATTCTCATTGCCTACAAATTTAATTGTTTTGTTGATTTAACAAAATTAAACTCGACGATATACACAAAATAGTTTGTAATTCAAATCATTACAAAAAAAAAGCCTTTCAATTTCTTGAAAGGCTTTACGATTTCAAATCATGGTCCCACCTGGACTATTTTTTAGTTTAATCTATTTTACCTTATTTGACTTCAAACACACCCTAAGACCCTTTAAATAAAGGTGTTTCAGGATTATTAAAATATTTTATGTTATTTTACATTATTCATTATTAACAATAATGTTGCCCCTTATGTTGCCCCCTTTTAATAAAACAATGACATATGAGTAATATAAATTCAACAGCCGGAACAATTGCTTTTAGATTAAAACAATCAACTTCAAAAAAAGAAACACCCATATTATTTGAGTATAGTTTTGGCAGAGGCAACAGAATTAAATATTCCACTGGATATAAAATCACACCAAAATATTGGGATAGTAAAAACCAAAAAGTTCGAGCGATAGCATCGATAGAAAACAGAGACGATATAAATAACAGAATATTAGAAATTAAAAGAGACTTCTCCTTAGCTTTATCTAAACTTGAAGAAGTTGAAAAGCAGGATAAAAATGTCCTAAAGTCGATTTATGATGAAATCATGGGAAGAAGCGAACCTAAAGAAGTTCCGCTTCCCAAAATAAAATTTCTTCAATTTGCAGATGATTTTGTTGAAACAAAAGAAAATACAGTTAATTCAGGTATTAATTTAACCGCCGTAACGATTAGGTCATACAAACAAACCATTAAACAACTTAAAGATTTCAATAATACCTACAGATATAAATTAGACTTCGATACTATCGATGTCCCTTTCTATTATGCTTTTGTTAGTTTCCTAGAGGAAAAGGAATATTCACTTAATACCATTGGCAAGCATATTAAAAACATCATAGCATTGATGAATCGTGCAACAGAAGATGGTATTAACACAAACTTGAAATATAAACACCGTGACTTTAAGCGGCTTTCTGAAAAAACCACTTCTATTTACTTAAATACCGAAGAAATTGAAAACTTATATAAACTTGACTTATCCTTCAACAAAGACTGGGAACGCGCTAGAGATATTTTTCTTATTGGTTACTATACCGGCCAACGTGTATCTGACTATAACGGATTGACAGATAAAAACATTAAGACTTTTGATGGTAGAAAAGTTTTTGAAATCTACCAAAAGAAAACCAAAAAAACGGTCTACATCCCCATTCACCCAAGAATAAAGGAAATCATGAACAAAAGATACAAAGGTAGTTTACCGGCTAAAATGCCAGACCACCTTATCAATTCTCTAATTAAAAAGGTAGGCAGAAAAGCCAAGATCAAAGACGACGTTGTAACTAAAAAAACTGTAGGAGGTAAACTTTCAGAAAAGACCATTGACAAGCATGAACTAATAGGCACACATACAGCGAGACGCTCATTTTGCACCAACGCCTACCTCTCTAAAATGCCCGTTATTGATATTATGGCTTTAAGTGGACACACTACCGAAAAAGAATTTTACAACTATATCAAAGTAACACCTCAGGAACGAGCTGTAAAAATTGCTGATTCTGCATTTTTCAAATAATATTATTTTTATACCAAAAACCTTCATGTATCACAACATATTTGCCCTAGACCAAGTTTCACTTAAAGAACGTAAAGCAAACAATGAAACCACGCCAGAATATCTACTAGAAAATTTCAATTACTATTCAGATAAGTTAGAAAAAGACTTTTACTTAAGGGTCTTTTTAAGAAAAGCTCTTTTCGATATAGACATTATGGATTTAGATGACTTCTTAAAACATCAATACGACTATTCACAAGATCAAATTAAATTTTTAAAAGCATTAAAATCAAAGGTTATCCCTTCACTAAACAATATCATCAATAACAACTACTCCACACTCGAAGGAGGTAGTTTTTATAACGAAATAAAACTGGAAGATGGTTTTGTTGAAACTGAAGGTATAATTAAACACCGTGATTACGAAACAAGTATGTTTTACCACATCACCTCCATCCAGAAACTCTCTGAAGACTTAAGAGAAAGAGAAACTATTATAAATAACTTCATTAAAGAAACTAGCGAACAAGGCAACAACAATAAAAACACTTTGAAATGGGCCGGAAAACCAAGCCACTTAGGATTAATCATCCGTTCTCTTATTGATGAAGGTTATATAACTGCTCCTGAAGGCGGAAATGGGGAAATCAATCTAACTGAACTTTCAAGACAAATAATAAATTCATTTAATCTTGAACAAACCACCACTACCAACACATTAAGAGTTTACACAAATATTGATCATGAAAGACACCTAACCTTAAAAGAAACATTTGATAATCAAGGATTTCACATACCAAACAGCAATATAACAAGTTAGGTATCGATACGTAGTGATACTCTAAAATACTCCCTTATTACTGACCTTCGCTCCAAGCAAACAGTAAAATAGAGTATCATGAGATCAACCCAAGTCACCATACACAACATCACACCTGAAGAATTATCTGAGCATATTTCCAACGTTATTGAAGCCAAATTAAAAACGCTTCAACTACCTCAACAAAACGAAAATCAGATATCGGACGATCTTCTTACCGTTGAAGAAACACTTCAATATTTAAAGTGCTCTAAGCAAGCCCTGTACAATTGGCGAAAAAGTGGTATTCTACCATCATACCGCCTAGGCAATCGCGTATACTACAAAAAGAGCGACATTCTGGCGAAGCTCAAAAAACAAGCTTAATACTCACACCTATTTTACTGTTTACTTCACAACAACAAATACAAAACCACCCAAAACCATGAGAAAACAAGCCATCTGCAAACATTGCAACGACATTTTTGAACAAAGAAGAACTAATCACGTTTACTGCACTATAAGCTGTAAAACTAAAGCCTGCTACAAAAGAAACAACTATAAGTATGTTTCTGGACACTACCAAAAATCAGAAATTAGCACACCAGAAAACAATCTTCCCGCCGTACAAACGGAAGACATCACGACTACCCTAGAAAAATTAGAAGCTCAATTAGAAAACATTTCAAAAAACCAACAAATAAACGCAACAAATATTGCCACTGTAATGTTGGGAACTGCCGATGTTAATGGGACTACTAATCTTTTAAAAGCTACTTTTGCCCCGAACCTTTTACCTGCTAACAAAGGAGACATAGAAGAAATTCAAAAGGCAATAAGGGAACTAAAATTTATTGTAAAAATGAAGAACAATTTTAAACTTACCCCTTAAAATTTGTGCAAAATACATATGCATCATAAGCTTAATTTCTTTTTTCATTACCCCAGTATAATAATTCTGCTACGACTTTATCACTTTAAAATCGTAATCAAATGACGCACAGTAAAGTAGGATAAATCTTTTTTATTTGTATTAAATTTTACGGTTTTCCATTAGTATTAACTTACAAATAACACTAGCTTTATTCCAAATTTTAAACTAAAAACAACCATTTTTATGAAAAAAGCTACAATTGCTTTAGGATTTGCATCATTAGTATTAACTACTAGTTGCGCTTCTATTTTTACAGGATCAAAAAGAACTGTTTTATTCGAATCTAACCCATCAGGAGCTAAAATTTATGTTAACGGTTTTGAAAAAGGTATTACACCTGCTCAAATCAAAGTAAAAGCCGATGATCGTGTAGATTTTAGAATCGATAACTATAAAGAAAGAGTTGTAGTTATGGACAGTAAATTCAACTTAGTTTCAATATTAAACGGATTTTCAATTATAGGGTGGGGCGTAGATGCCATAACAGGTTCTTTAAAACGAGTTGATACGAAATATGTAAAAGTTGATTTAGAAGAACAAACAAAATCTATAGCTGTTGAAAACTACCTAAAAAACGGTAAAATAGACAAGGTTAACATTGATACCGAAAACAAAATTGTTGAAACAGTTATTGTTTTAAATGATTAAAATCACTTTTCAATAAAATCAAACAAAACCCTTACGGAATACCGTAAGGGTTTTTTATTACTCATTATTAAGTTTATAGCACCAAAACACTTAATAAAAATAAACATGTGGCATAAAATTATTCAAGTAACCGATTGGTTTGGTGAAATGGCAGAACGCTATCGTTTAATAAAAGATTTCAATAGAGCTGCTAAACATTCATTTATTTCAGGCTATGCCCCTACCTTCTAGAAGCAAAAATTACACGTGGAGAAAGCGCCTATAGACACGCATTTTCAAAATGGATGGGTGGTGGATATAGAATTAAAGCCCTTTCCGGACAAACTCTCGACAGGACCGAATTAATAGATATAGGTCGTGTTGTTTTAGACAACGAAGAACTAATAAGAAAGATGATTTCTTTAGGCTGGGACACCTTAGAAGTACATTCAAACTACGGTTTTTTAGGTCTAAAATGGGAATTACAGAAACATGCCAACATCGGCGGATTTATCGATTAAAATAGGAGAATAGAAATGATACAAACAACATCAGAAATAGGAAAAGCGGCAGCTAACTTAACCGAACCAGCAATATCCATTTGGTTTTGGGTTGCGACAGCCGAATTATTAATCATTGGCTTTTTGGTTTATAAAATAATATCTACGAAAAATAAACTTCCACTAAGTGAAATCTCCAAAAGCAAACTCAAAAACGCTCAAAAGACAGATATTGACATGAATAATATTATGAATAGTATTGTAGGGTCTAGAGACCTATACAAACAGCTCAGTAGAGTTTGCCATCCTGACCGATTTATTAACACAGATCACTACGAATCTGCCGTACTAATTTTTCAGGAAATATCTAAAAATAAAAGAAATCACGATAAGCTGGCTCACCTACAAAAAAGAGCCGAAACCGAGTTAAACATTAATTTTAAATAAAGAATATTATGGACGATGGTGCATTTATATTAATTCAATTAGCCTTAAGAGTTGTTGGGCTTTTAGTATGTGTTAACAAAGCAAAATCACTAAACAGGAGTCAAGGCGGGTGGGGTCTATTTGGGTTTGTATCTCCGATACTTGCCATGATTTGGATTCATTTTATGAAACCTATTACCGACTGGGAACGTAGTTAAAATTATGGCCAAAACGTAAAATAAAGTTTAATTTAACGGATTAAGCTAAAAAAACTAGTTATTGTAAGTATCACATACATACTTCTTAATCATATATTCAGTAACACCCTTTAATGTTTTACCTGTTATTGGGTGTTTGCCTATTGAAGTAAAAAAATCTACGTCACCATTTTCATTTTTGCTATACCATAACTGGACCTCGCCTGAACGATCAAAAAACTGAGTACTACAATCAGGTTGAATTTGTCTAAAATTTTCAATTCTTTCCTCTTTATATATTTTAAGCTGGCCCAGATTATATTTTTCAGTATCAAAATCAACTTCAACATACCTATCCTCTTTCCAAACCATCCACCTTTGTGTATTAATTGACGTGTAAACACCAAATCCGATTAACAACAAAGTTGAAACTATTAAAGTAATTAAATGCCTTTTAAAAAAGCTTTCCTTTCTTAAACTCCCTTTACCATTTTTTCTAGCATCGGCTTCATTACCAGCCACGAAATCTTCATAACCTGAAAACCCCAGATATTGACTTAATTTATCAAGTAATTCGGTATTAGGGTTATTTCCAATATCTCCGTTTCCCTGAATGTATTTCTCATAATATCTAACAAAAGTTACCTTATTTACAGAAAACTTAAACTCATCCATAAATACTTTTTCCAGATGAGCAGCAAGCCCATGCTTAGAATCTTTACCAGATTGTTTAGCTGCTCTATCAAAAACTTCCTGAAATAACTTTTGTTTCATAATCAATTATGTTTCAGGCCTAAAAATAAAAAACAATACAAACATACAACACACATATTTGTTCAAACATTAATGATTGAATAATGTAACAACTATGTTTCCCCTATTCCGCTAACATTTCCATTCATTTGCTCAAGAACTAACACAGAGATTTTAAAAACATTATCTGTTAAATGTTCAAATCGGAGCGACAACGTAGAGCTGTTTCGTACCGGGAAGTAACTAAACTTCTCTACACCTGTCCTCCATACTTCCCGAACCAGAGATACGTCTCTAAAAATCAATTTAAAGCTGAAATCCGAATCAAGTCGGACAGCACTTCTATTATCAAATTTTTAAAACTATAATTATGAAAAAAGCATATTTAATCTTGTTTTTAACCCTACTTAACCTGAGCTTATATTCATGTTCACCCGAATCAAACGCTTCGGATAATAACATTCAACAAACAGATGAAACTGATTGTTGCGGAGACGATAACCCAATTACTCCCCCTCCACCTCCAGAAGATTAACATTACAAATAGCCTTACGGAATACCGTAAGGCTTTCTTTTCCAATAAGTTTAAATTTGAAAATCACAATAAATAAAATTAGCCATAGCCACAAACAACTCTCAGTGACAAACTTAATTTCTACACTTATGAGTAATATATTTCTAAATCACAAAGTAGACAATTCACTAAAAAACATTCACTTAGAATTTTTCCGAACGCATATACTTACAACACGTCGGTAATGTAGCCTAAAAAAGCAAGAAATATCCTTGAAAAGCTTGGTAATTATTATTTACTTTATAAAATCTAGCTAATCAACCAATATTTAAACCAAATTGATGAAATCATTCACATTAATATTGACAAGCTTAATTTTAATAGTAAGCTGTACTTCCGAACCAAATAAATCCGAATATTTAATAGATTTCAATAAATTCATTACTAATCTAAAAACACAAAAAGAAGAAAAACAAAAAATCGATTGGACTTCAAAGGAAGATTCATTAAATATTCTTTTATATAAAAAATCACATTTTAGATTAAATAGTAAAGACCAAAAAACGATTGAATCCTTTATTGAATCTTTTAATGCTTTAAAAGAAAACAACTTCGAATCAAGTGGAAAAGTTAACTTCTATTTTGAAAATTCAGCCAGTATGAATGGGTATTTAGATGGTAAAAATTTTAAACAAGTATTACATCGAATTTATGGTAATTTATCTACAGATAATGTTAATTCATATTTCGTTAACACTAAGGAATATTTCCAAGATGACATTTTAAAAAAAATAGATAATAAAGATATTAAAGTTGGCGATATAGGAAACTCAGATCACCAGTTCATATTTTCGAATGCTATAGATAATGCAAAAAACAATAACTTAAGTATTGTAATTACAGATGGAATATACTCCGTGAAAGGTGGTGATATAGATATCGTATCCATTGACATTGAAAATACCTTCAAAACGGCTTTATCTAAAAACGAAATTGAAACAGCTGTACTTAAATTATCTTCAAATTTTAATGGAATATATTATTCTGAAACATGTGAACCGGGTAAAAAAGCAATAAAAATTAATCAAAACAGACCCTATTACATTCTAATGTTTGGTAATTCTAAAATAATAGATAAAGCTTTAGAAGAAATCGCTATAATAAAAGAATTACCAGGTTTTGAACAACAGGCTCGCTTTTTCTTAACGGAAAACTTAAAAGCCAACTATACTATATTAACAAAAGGAGAAGAAAAACATGGTATTTTCAAAGCGACAACTAGAGGAACTGATTTATTTCACGAAATAGAAGATGTTGAAAAATTTGAAAAACCAGGCTTTAACTCAACTCCAAAAAATGAGAATTATTTCTCATTTGGATTAGCTATAGACTATTCAAAAATAAATCTTCCAAACTCATACAAACAAAATCAGGAAAACTACCTAGTTAATGACCAACTAGGGTATTCAATAGTATCCATTTCTAACATAAATGATTTGGATAAATCTTCAAAAACTTATGAAGAATTGCAACGTATTAATGACAAAAATCAAACCAATTTTACTCACGTTATTCAACTTAAAGCTGATAGAAACTTATACGGTAATTTTCAAATGCAATTACTTAATAAATTACCTAAATGGATAAAGGAAACTGGTATTGAAAATGACTGTAATATAAATAGTGATGATAAACACACCTTTGCCTTTGACCAACTAATGATAGGTATTTCTAAGGCTTACCAAAAAGTTAATAACAATAAAGAATATCTAGATATCAATTTAAAAATAACACCTTAATTATGAATGATTTTATTGCTAGCTTGTATGACCCATGGTATAATTATGAATCCTATAAAGAATTACTAGATAGTGTATATAACGCTTTCGATTTTCAAAAATTAGGAATATCTATAATTGCTGTTTCATTACTTCTTCTTATTATATTCTATAAATTTTGGGACCCAGTTAAAAAACCACGATTAAAATGGGGTATTACTTTACTAATTGTTTCTGTAATCATGTTTTGCATTACATATGGGATACTTTTCAGCAATGTTGAGTTATTACAAATCATAGGCAATTATACTGGAGATTTTGGTGAACCAAACCCTGAATTTTTCATTTTTCAAATGGCTCTATATACTTCTCTCTATGGAATAATATTATCATTTGTGTTATCCTTTTTAATCAAACACCTAAGTGTAGGAAATAAACATAATCCTTTTTAATTATGGCAAAATTATATGTTTTTGGAATAGGCGGAACCGGATCGAGAGTTCTTAAGTCACTTACTATGCTGATGGCATCTGGTGTAAAACTTCAAAATGGCTTTGATACAATAGTTCCATTAATTATTGATCCTGATGCAGCAAATGGGGATTTAAACAGAACTGCTGACATTCTCACAAAGTACCAAAACATTTATAAAACTGTAGGTGAAAACAATAAAATGTTTGGCACAAAAATTTTAACCCTGAAGCAGTTAGTAGATGAAAATATACCGAACATATCCGATCATTTTAAATTTGGATTGACAAATACTGGACAAAAATTTGGTGATTTTATAGATTTCAATGGTTTAGACAGAGAAAACAGGGCTTTAGTTGAGTTGTTATTTAGCCAAGAAAACTTAGAAGCCGACATGACAGTTGGCTTTAAAGGGAATCCTAATATTGGTAGTATAGTTTTAAATCGCTTTGCAGATTCTCCTGAATATAAAGAATTCACCAATTCATTTAATCCAGGAGATGCCATATTTATTATCAGTTCAATTTTTGGGGGAACGGGAGCTTCTGGTTTCCCTTTACTTTTAAAAAATTTAAGAGTAAATAGCCCTGAAATTGTAAACTCTAATGAAATTTGCACCTCCACAATTGGAGCAATTACTTATTTACCATACTTCAAAGTTTCCAACCAAGATAAAGAAGGACAAGCTATAGATTCTTCTACCTTCTACAGTAAATCCAAAGCCGCTTTAAGTTATTATCAACATGCTATTTTTGATAAAGAAGAATCCCTAGATGCATTTTATTATTTAGGTGATTATTCCAATAATAACATGCCTTATGCTGAAGGAAAAAGTGAACAAAAAAACAATGCTCATTTTTTAGAATTGGCAGGAGCACTATCTATTATTGACTTCACTAAAGATATTCAAAATTTAGGCAAAGGATATGATACTACTATAAAAGAATTTGGTATCGAATCGCATCACGGAAATAAACTAAAACTTGAACATTTGGGACAATGGTCTAAAGACCAAATTAGTCTACCATTAAGTAAGATGGTTTTATTATATAAGTTTCTTATTAAGTCTAAAAATGTTTTATCTGATAGCAAAGGTGGATTTAACAACCAAATTAACCAACAATTTTACAAACAAGAATTTTACACTGTATATTTCTATAAGTTCCTAGAATATTTCAACGAATGGATATCAGAAATGGATAATAATGATGTTTCATTCTCGCCATATCATGACAATCAAGACCATGATACTTTAATGGATTTTATAAAAGGAAAAGAAGTTTCACGAGGAGGACTTTTTAAGCGCAATAAATCTAGTGCTGATTTAATTATAAAAGAAGCTGATCTAATAATTAAGAATAAAACCTATGATGACGAAGGGGATGAATCAAAATTCTTAAAAGTACTGGACGATGTATTAACGCAGCAATTAACCAATATTTTAAACTAACTAAAAATGTCAAAAAAAGTTTTTCGTATACATAACGATGGGGCTCAAAATCCAGATTGGTTTGCTTCTGATAAAATAAATTCTACATTAATTGATAATATAGAAACTGATGGTGGTGATGGAAAAAAATTACCAACCTCAATTCCTAGTCCTTTTGCGAGAATTGACCTAGTTAGAACAGCTTTTGCAGCTTTAGGGTCGTCAGGAGATCTTGATGGTATAACACGCAATGGAAAAGCTGTTGCTAGTGACAACCATAAACTAGTATCAGACGCATTGGATATTGGTCAGTTGTTTTTTAATTTTAAAAGACATGAAAAGGACTTACAGCTTATTAGTTGGAACAAAGAAGAAAGCTTAAATAAACTATTAAATGGAAATCCAAGTCAAAAACATTTAGGAAATACTCTAAAACTGTTTTTACAACAAGACAGAAAGCAATACAACTTTAGTGAATTCGATAATATTTACATTCTTCTATATAAACATAAAATTATTGGAGGGACATCACCAAGAACATTATTTTTTGCTGCTCCAAATGCTCAAGAGACAGATATAAAATTTGGTAGAGACACAATGTTAGATGACATGCTACTCCCTTTATATCAAAGAGACCCAAATTATATTAAATATTTAGTAGCACTCTCCAAAACTCCAAATTTCAATCAATATTTCCCAGAATTCAATAGTTACATTCTAAAAACAGTTGATAAAATTTACAACATAGACCCTAACTTACATGATGAACTAATGAAGTTAGACTATGAGTCATACTTAGCAACTTTTAAGCCTCTTTTTTATAATAATAACCCTGGACAACCTGTCGAAGTAATTAATGGTCTATTCTTAAAACAGTTTGAAAAAGATCCTTCGACTATAGAGGATAAAAGTGATTTTACGATAAAATCTTCCAAAATTATCGATGGGATTAAACCATTAGTTTTACCTGTAGACACTTTAAATCTGCCTTATATATACACCGAAGATAAATGGGACATCAAGACCAAGGTACCTTTTCAAGATAGTACCCCTCTTAATGAACGTCTTTTACCTGATCAAGGTATAAAGTACCCATATCTAACGATGAATGATTTTTTATGCGAATCAATTATCAAACTTCCATTCAGTATAGATCAAGACAAATTTTTAACCACCGGAAATGGAAATTACTTAATTCCCTTAAAACCCTTGTTTTTCCAATACTTTTCAGTGGACGACTTGAAAAATCAAGAATTAATTAAAATCAAGGAATTAGCAGGAAGCAGTGTACAAGTAGACTTAAATATCCCAATCAAAAAAGGATATATCTCTTACTCAAAAATTTATAATTCGAAATCTATTTCTTCAACCGACAACAAAGGAGAAAAAGGAATTATTTTTGACAAACATTTTTCATTAGCTCTTTACCCCTTTAATAAAAGTGAACAGGTAAATCTTAATTACACTGTCGGTTTAGTTGATGTTAATCCAGATAATTCCAATAAACTAGCTGTTCAGCTATTCAATGACCGTAAAACAAAAATAATTTCTCCAAAAACAGTAAAGGAAAGGTCGAGTAGTCCTTTCATTACTTCACAAACTATTACTGATGAAAACTTTGATGCTATAATTATTACTGTCGGTTCTCATGAAAATTATATAATACCATTATGGAATGAATACACAAGAGTGGGTGGAGACATTTACCAATTTGCAATAGATTTTGGAACTACCAACACTCATATTGAATATACTATCGAAGGGCAAGGAGGTGCAAAAGGTTTTAATATAAGCGAACACGAAGAACAAATCGCTTTTTTAATGCCATCAGATGCTTCTAGAAGATTGGAAGCAATCAGAACTATTGACGATGGAGAATCCCATCTTATGCAGGAAATAATCCCTAAAAGAATTGGTGATACTGAAATGATAAAGTCTCCTTTTAGATCAGCTCTTTTACAAAACAAAAATGTCAATTACGAACTTGCAACATTTCCATTTGCAGACACAAATATTGGCTTTGAATATGAAAAAAAACCAATAAGACCATACCTAAAAACCTTTACAAACTTAAAATGGTCTAAAGAGGCAAATAATGAAAAACAGGTAAAACATTACATTAACGAAATTTTAATGCTTTGTAAAAACAAAGTTCTAAAAAACAATGGCGATTTAAGCCAAACCAAAATTATCTGGTTTTATCCTGTTAGCATGACTACAAGTCACTTAAATCGATTTAGAAGAATTTGGCAAGATTCTTTCAATGAAATTTTTGATATTAATGACGACAACCTATCAGATTTTCCTGAAAGTATTGCCCCTTTTTATCACTATAAAAGTGATGGAAATATAAGAACCGCTGCAAAACCATCTGTTTCAATAGATATTGGAGGCGGAACCTCAGATGTTATGATCTTTTTTAATGAAAAACCGCAATTAATAACATCCTTTAGGTTTGCTGGTAATGCTATTTTCGGTGATGGTTTTAATGGAAATATAAAAGCCAACGGATTTGTTCAAAAATACAAAGAGATTATTGAAAACACTCTAACCCAAAACAAATTAGTTGAAGAAGTAAATATCTTAGATAAAATCTATACTGAATACCAATCCTCTACAGATTTAATAAACTTTCTATTCTCATTAAATGAAAATAAAAATATTCAAGAAAAGAGCCTAGATATTGACTTTGGTAAAAAATTAATTGATGATGATGATTTCAAAATAATCTTTTTATTATTCTATTCTGCTATGGTTTATCATATTGCAGAATTAATGAAATTAAAAGGTATACAAAACCCTAGAAACATTGTCTTTAGCGGAACAGGTTCAAAAACATTAAAAATCTTAGATTCTAGCAAAAAACTAAATTCATTAACAACTCTATTTGAATCAATTTTCAATCACGTTTACAAGACCGAAAACTCTGAATTAACCCTTAAAACTACAGAAAACCCAAAAGAGGTAACCTGTAAAGGAGGTTTTAACATTGACAAAGAGCTTGACGGAATAAAACATACAGATTTAATAGAAGTTAACTTAGGAAACTTCGATAACCCGACAATACAATCGAAAACAACCAGTATTGAAAACACTGTCAAATATAAAGACATCAACAAAGCCTATCTGGATGGAATTATTAAGAATATAGATGAATTCTATGACCTTTTTAATGTTTTAATAAAAAAGTTAGATTTTAAAGGAGAATTTGGCGTGTCTAATAAGTCAATAGAAATATTTAATAGGATTAAACAAAATGATCAGCTCGATTATTTAATGCAAGGTGTAAAATCTTTAGAGGAAGATTCTGCAGCAGAAGAACCTGTTGCCCAAACTTTATTCTTTTTCCCTTTAATTGGTTTACTCTACGATTTAGCTTCAACCATTAATGAATCCTAATAACTTAATGCAATGAAATTTATTAATCTAATATTTGCTGGCTATTTTTTGATTGGACAAGAACCAAATGTAGATATAGGCAATCAACCTAATGAAATAACAAGCTTTTTTCTTTACGGTATTTTATTCCTTTCGATTATTTTGAATATTATTCTAATACTTTTAATCAAAAAAAGCAAAAGGACCAAGCCTTCAAAAAATACAACTGAAAATCATCAAGAATTTTATAAATCTAACTATCAAATTTTAACCAAAAACAATCAGTTATTAAAAGAAAAAATAATTGCTCTTGAAAGAGAGATAGAGATTCACAATAAAAAGAAGGAATCAAATGATGCTCAATCTTCAAAAGTATCAATTACCAATGAAAACCAATTCTATGAAGATGATGTGATTAATACCTATGAATTTAAAAACATAAAGCCAAAATCCGTTTACTTACCTTCTCCTTTTGAAGAAAAAAGGTTTTCCGCAGAAGATGTTAGTGATGAAATAAAAACATCATCCTTATACGAAATCATTTTAGACTCTTCTAATATAACGGGCCAATTAACTTTAATAAAGGGTGCTGATTTCACCAAAGCTTTAAATTCTCCTGATCACTATTTAGAAAAAGCTTGCGTTTTCGAAAACGCCTTTAATTCAAATGCTAAAGGAATAAATGTTATTCATCCTGGGAAAGTAAAATTGGAAGATCAAGATTGGGTTATTACTGAAAAAATTAAAATAGAGTACTTATAAAATATGCCATTAGTCCTTTTAAAAATAAACTTAGAAGCCCTAGAATACCTAATTATTGGGATTTTAGTAATTCTGCAAATCTACCTTGCTGTAAGATTATATTTTAAACTAAATTCATACAAGCAAATTTTCAGAAAATTACCTTTTGTTTCTCAAAAACAAATTCCGCTTGAATTATACAATAGTGGTAATGTTAATGATATTTTATTTTACAAAAAGTTAGAGGACGATTTTCTAGATGACGACATCTATATAGACTTAACCTATATCGAATCAAGTTCAAACAATGTTATTATAAATAAAATTAGCAGTAGAATAAATTCTTATTTAATCAAAAACAAAGGGGCCTCTATTGACTTCCATATACTTAAAGATGTAATTGACAGAAATGTTGAAATAGCTGAAGAAGAAATCAACAACCGTATTCCTGCCCCTCTTTATATTGGTTTAGCTGCTACTATGGTTGGAATTATTTTAGGTTTATGGCGTATTAATTTTGGCAGTAGCGGTAGTAACAATATTGCATTAGATTCAATAAAACCTTTAATAGATGGTGTAAAAATAGCCATGTCTGCTTCTGTGATAGGATTATTTATCACAACACTATTTTCTGTATTCTTTTACAAACGTGCTAAATCTCAGGTTGACGAAGATAAAAATTCCTTTTTGTCATTATTACAATCGGAGTTGTTGCCTAAGATGAATAAATCTAAACTTCCTGAGGTTGATGTACTGTCAACCAAACTAGATTCATTTTCAAGAAATACAACAGGTGTTGTTTCAAAATTAGATAGCATCGTTAAAGAATCTTCAAATGCCGTATTCAGAGAACAAAAGCTTATTGAAGAAATCAAAACGTTAGATGTTAAAAAAGTTGCTAAAGTTAATCTTGATGTCTTCAATAAACTTGAAGGCATGATGGATACTTTCAGTAAATTTTCTAAGCATTATAGAGATTTAGATAAATCTTTAGACAATACAAATACTCTAGTTATCAGTTTAGGAAAATTCGTATCTAACACTCAACACATTAACGATATTCTTGAAAGCATAAAAGAAACCATTATTCGTAATAATGAATCAACAATTTTCTTTAACACCCATATTGAATCTTTATCTCGCTATGGTGATGCCGTAAATGAAGCTGTAGCTTCTACCGATTCTAAAATGTCCAAAGCAATTGACGAATTAGTAGAATCAGCCAATAAACAATTTGAATCATTTAACGAAGCCATAGCAACTTATGACTCCAGATTAACAAAGGCATTTGAAAATTCGATTAATAAATTTACTGAAGTAATAGATCTGCATGTTCAAAGAACAGAAGTTGCGTTTAACTCTTCTCGACCAAAATTTGAAAAACTAAATGAACTAGACCGTTTACAAAAATTAGACGCACTAGATAAATTAGCAGATATTGACAAGCGTTTAATCTCTTTGGAAGATAAATTAAGTGAGGTAATTAGTCATAGTAACTTTAAGTTAATTGAAGCTTTAAGCTATTTAAATCCACAAATAAAAGAGATGGATTCATCTTTAATTGAAGACAATAAAAACATGAAAAATATAATTCTTAATTATGTTATGACTGCTCTTAAATTAACTGCATATGTTGTAATTATTTCTGGTGGTCTTTATTTCATTTATCTAAATATCTAAAATGAAGAAATCAGGTTTTTTCTGGGTTAGTTATGCAGACCTTATGACTAGTTTATTTTTCATAATGTTGGTTCTTTATGTCATAACCCTAACTATTCTTCAAGGTGAAATGGGTAAAATAATAGCTCAAAATGAACAGTTAAAAAAAATAACTCAAATCGAAGAGCAATTTCGTCCGCTTCAAAAAGATGCCTCGTTCCACTACCTTGAAAATTGCAATAAATATGTTGCAAAAGACTTAATTGGAATTGAAATATTTGAATCCAATGAATCAATAATCAAACAAAAATATATAGAAAACACAATCATTGTAGGTAAGAAAGTTGAAACATTTTTGAATGCACTTATAGCAGAAAATAACGATTTCAAATACCTACTTATAATAGAAGGAAATATGGCTAATACATGGGACATGAAATTAAACAAGGATTCCGCCTATGGATACAAAAAAAGCTATGAAAGAGCGCTTGCTGTATACAACCTTTGGTTAAAGAACAGTATTACTTTCCGCAAGGAAAATATTGAAGTTCTTATAACGGGAAGTGGATTTAACGGACTATGTAGAGATGAAATTGAAGATAACAACAAACGTTTCTCTATTCAAATATTACCTAAAGTATCTAAAATAGATTATTAACTGTAATTACTAAATGCGCTTTACTACCCTATTTATATTAACCATAATGTTAAACTCTTGTTCTGGATGTTCTAACTCAGGCAGAGCTAAAATTGTTGCTAAAGCAAGATCTGAAGCTGCAAAACAAGAAAGCACACCTACCCCACAAACCATAATTAAGGATGTTGAACCTGAAATAGTAGAGATAATAGACATTGTCACTCCAAAGGAAAAAGAAGAAATTGATAAAAATCTAATCAAAGAAAAAATTCCAAAAGCGAAGGGCAAACTCATTCAGGTAGAAGGTTTAGTTTTAAAAGAAGTAGCAGAACTAACTATAAAATTAAATACTTCCAGTTCACCAATTGAACAAATCCTAGCTTTAAAAAACCATATTCAATCAAATTGGCACTACATTTTTGATCCAGATACGGGCAGTGATACTTGGAGGTCTGCCGAAGCTACAATATCCCTGAAGTATAACGGTCAATACTCTGGAGACTGTGATGATTTTGCAATTTTAATGGCTTCTATAGCTAGACAAATTGGATTAAGTTCTCGAATGGTTGGAGGGTTTGATGGAACAAGTGGCCATGCTTTTGCTGAATTTTTAATTCCATATGAAGAATTAACTAACCCTTTAATTAAAACCATTGATCTAAGAAAGGATTATAGAGGATTTTGGGGAAGTTTAGACTGGTTTTCTGGTTATGAACATAACAGATACACTGAGGATATTAGATTGTTTGACGACATATAACTTGTATGAACATTAAAAAAATAAATTATCTTTTTTTACTTTTTTTATTTACCGCATTTTCATGTATTTCAAATAGCGGAAAATCTGCCTTGGCAGAACAACAACTCAATTTAATTCCAAATAAAATTGAGTCTTCCTCTAATAATTCTATTACTAGCCAAAACCAAAATGAGAGCTTAAACATAATAAGTTGGAACATTCAAGATTTGGGTAGAAGTAAAAATGATAATGAACTACATCAAATAGCACAGATACTTAGAAACTCTGATCTAGTCGCTATTCAGGAAGTTGTGGCCAAAGACCCTGCTGGAGCACAGGCAGTGGCCAAAATTGCTGACGAATTAAACAGAATGGGAAACAAATGGGATTACAGAGTTAGTGACCCTACAAATAGCCCTTCAGCATATATTAGTGAGCGGTATGCCTATTTATGGAAAACTTCCAAAGTTAAGCTTCTTAACAAAGCATCTTTAGATAAAGAATTAGAAAATGAATGTCTTCGAGAACCCTTCATTGGTAAATTTCAAATGAAAAAAGGAGGAGAACCCTTTTATGTTATCAACTTCCATTCGCGTAAGTTTAATGACCGACCAGAAGAGGAAATCATACATTTTAAGTATTATCCTGAGCGACTTAACTCGGAGCGAATCCTTTTGGCAGGAGATTTTAATTTAAACGAGAAACATAATGTCTGGGAGAACTTATATAAAATAGGATTTAAACCAGCCTTAAAAGACACTAAAACCACTCTAAAAATTAAATGTAAAAACGGTAATTACTTAAATCACTCCATCGACAACATATATTTCACTCAATCAGGTATTAAAATGATCTCTTCGGGTTCCATAGATATTGTAGAAAATTGCGGTAATCTAGAAAAAGCTAGATTCCTATCAGATCATTTGCCCGTGTATTTAAACTGTAAACTTTAAAAAAATTCATTTATGAAGCTTAAGTTATTTATACTTTATTCCATTATAGTCGCTTTCTCAAGTTTAGGCATCTTCTCTTGTAAACAAAAGGATTCAAAACCTTCTCCTCAAAAATCAGAAATAGATACCACTACAGTTAAAGAAAGAGAGATCGAATTTTTTCCAAGCACCAAAATAGGCAGCCAAATATGGATGATAGATAACTTAAGTACTGAAGTGTTTTCAAATGGTGATTCTATCCTTGAAGTTAAAACAAAACAAGAATGGAGAGATGCTATTAAAAACAAAATTCCTGCATGGTGTTTTGCTTCTGATTATAAGGGAGATTCCATCAAAATTGGAAAAATATATAATTTTTTTGCAGTTTCCGACGAAAGAACAATAGCACCCTACGGATGGAGAGTGGCGAGTAATAAAGACTGGTCAAAAATGGTAAACACCATTAATAACACTCCCGAAAACATTACAAATATTAATTCTGACCTCTTTTGGCAACATTTACCTCCTGTAATAGATAATACGGATTTTAAGGACTTAAAAGGTGGTTATATTTACAAAACAGGAAAATTTTATTCAGTAAACAAAAACAGCTTCTACTGGACATCAGATTATAGAATCACTACAAATGCATTTAATAAATCAATGTGGTTTGACTATGGAGGTATATTACGAACCCCTAATTATGAAGAATTTGGATTTTATATTCGTTGTTTAATGGATTATTAATAACCTCTAAAATAGCATGGAAATGTTTTATGAATGGGCCAACTGGATTTATAATTACTGTACAGATTTCTGCATTAATATGTCCTATCTCTTTTCAATTGATTATGTGACATTTGGAAGCATTTTCTTTGGGGTTTTCATGAATCTAGTTATCCTAATACTTGTATTTATCAATTTACTTTTCTTGAGAAAAAACACCTAAAAAATTTAACCTATGAAATTGGCGCCCTCTGAAGTAAAAAAAGCATATAAAATCAGCAAAATAATTCAGCATCGAATAGATATGACTAAAGAATTAAATTTAAGATCCACAGATATTTTTCCTGATTTAGTTCGAAAAGGTCTTTATGAAGAAGATAAAAATAACGGCATCCATTTCAGAAGGTTTTTGAAAAAACTTGCTCAACATGGCGAATTAAGATCGTTGATTCCTCAATGCACTCATATCGCTCCTGCAAAAGGAGAAAAATTTAATGAATGGTATTTCAACGATGCTAAAGATAAAATGCCTGAAACAAGGCCATTAAATGGTGGTGATATTTTAAAAAGTAAAACAACTTCCCAAAATCCAAATTTAGTTATAACAGACAAACATAGAATGGATCTAGACGAAGCTATTGATATTATAAAAATGCTAATAGCAGGAATTAACCCAGTTACAGAAAGATTTCAAGATGATTTAGGTGTTTGTAATGAAATAGTAGTAAAAGAAGCTTTAAAAACTATTATTGATCCTGTAAGTTATAAAGAAAAAGAAGAAATTAAACCTAAAAATATACCACCTAAGCTACCAAAAAGAATATTTCGTAATACAGAAGAAAAACTACTATCGGCAAGCTCTTTAGGTAAATTAAAAAATAAAAATTACCAGGATGTTATTAAAATCATGAATACCTATGAATTAATTGTAAGCACAAATATCATAACAACTATGGGGGGTAGAACAAGGTTTGAAATTCAAACATAATGACGAAGGTCAAAAATGGATAGTTTATCCTGAATCACTAGCGGAATTGTTATAGTATTAGCATACAGGTGTAAAACGTAAAATAAAGTTTAATTTAACGTTTTAGCCACAAAAACAGCATAGATAAAACACCTTTTTAGGTTAATTATTTTAGTTTTATAGTTTCTATTCAACACCGTATTTTGATTAAAAAATACAACACCTAAAGTTTAAAAACATACCATGAACAAACAATCACATAATAAATTAGTATCCTTTATCTGGTCTATTGCAGACGACTGCTTAAGAGATGTTTACGTACGCGGAAAATACAGAGATGTTATTTTACCTATGATCGTATTGCGTCGTTTGGATGCCCTTTTAGAACCTACCAAAGAAGCCGTTTTAGAAGAACTGGCATTTCAACGTGACGAAGCAGGTTTTACCGAATGGGACGAAACAGGACTTCGTGAAGCTTCTGGTTTCGTATTTTACAATGTAAGTACCTGGACCCTTCAAAAATTAAAAGATACAGCAACCAACAGTCAGCAGATTTTACAGACTAACTTTGAAGATTACCTGAATGGCTTTAGCCCAAATGTTAAGGAAATCATCGACAAGTTTAAATTACGCAGTCAGGTGCGCCATATGGCCAATAAAGATGTTTTGTTGGACGTATTGGAAAAATTCACCTCACCCTATATCAACTTAACGCCTTACGACAAAGAAGATCCTGAAGGCCGAAAACTTCCTGCACTTTCTAATTTAGGGATGGGGTATGTGTTTGAGGAGCTGATTAGAAAGTTCAACGAAGAAAATAACGAAGAAGCTGGAGAACACTTTACGCCACGAGAGGTGATTGATTTAATGACTCACATTATTTTCGACCCTATAAAAGACAATTTACCACCCGTAATGACCATTTACGACCCTGCCTGTGGTAGTGGAGGGATGCTTACCGAAAGCCAGAACTTTATTAAAGATGAAGAAGGCGAAATAAAGGCTACAGGAGATGTGTATCTGTTTGGTAAGGAAATTAACGACGAAACATACGCCATCTGTAAAAGTGATATGATGATTAAGGGCAATAACCCTGAAAACATCCGAGTGGGCTCTACCTTATCAACCGACGAATTTGCTGGTACAAAATTCGACTTTATGCTATCCAATCCACCTTACGGAAAATCATGGAGTAGCGAACAAAAATACATCAAAGACGGAAAAGACGTTATCGACCCTCGTTTTCAAATTCAACTTAAAAACTACTGGGGTGTACTGGAAGATGTCGATGCCATTCCGCGTTCTTCCGACGGACAATTGTTGTTCTTAATGGAAATGGTTTCTAAAATGAAACCTTTAGAGCAAAGCGCCACAGGAACCCGTATTGCTTCGGTGCATAACGGAAGTAGTTTGTTTACAGGTGATGCAGGCGGTGGTGAAAGTAATATCCGTAGGTATATTATTGAAAACGATTGGCTGGAAGCCATTGTGCAATTGCCAAACAACCTGTTCTACAATACGGGTATTACCACCTATATCTGGATTTTAAGCAATAATAAGGCTGCCAACAGAAAAGGCAAAGTACAACTGATTGATGCAGGACAATTGTACAGGAAGCTGCGAAAAAACTTAGGAAACAAAAACTGTGAGTTCGCTCCAGAACATATTACCGACATTGTATCTCTATATACCCAAATGGCCGAAGCCCAACGCGAAGGCGAACAAGGTATTGCAGCACAGGTTTTCGACAATGACGATTTTGGCTATTACAAAGCGACAATAGAACGCCCAAAACGTTTAAAGGCGCAATTTACCAAAGAACGTATTGAAACCTTGCGTTTCGACAAAAGCTTATCAGAACCTATGCAATACGCTTATGAGACTTTTGGAGATGACGTTTACACCAATTTAAAGGCTCATGAGGAAGCTATCTTGGATTGGTGCGAAAAACAAGATTTAAACCTATCGGCTGCCAATAAGAAAAAGCTTTTAAAAGCAGAAACCTGGCAAAAGCACTTAAACCTTGTGAAAGCAGGAACAGCCTTAATGGATGCTATTGGAGACGAAGAATACAGCGATTTCAACGAGTTTAAAACCATTGTTGACAAAGCCATTAAAGCGAGCAAAATAAACCTAAGCGCTACCGATAAAAAAGCCATTTTAAATGCTGTAAGCTGGTACGATACCGAAGCCGAAAAAGTAATTAAAAAGCTAGAAAAACTATCGGGTGATAAATTAGCAAAACTACTGAGCCATTTAGATTGTGAAGTTGATGATTTAGCAGATTTTGGTTATTACCCAACGTCTAAAAAAGGGGAATACCTAACCTACGAAACCGAAAGTGATTTACGTGACACCGAAAACGTACCGCTAAAGGATAACATACACGACTATTTTAAGCGCGAAGTACAACCGCATGTAGCAGAGGCCTGGATTAATCTGGAAGCTACTAAAATTGGTTGCGAAATAAGCTTTAATAAATACTTTTATAAACATACACCGTTACGCAGTATTGAAGCCGTAACTCATGACATTTTAGACTTGGAAAAACAAAGTGATGGTTTAATTGCTGATATCTTAAACTTGGTATAATGGTAGACATGGCAACAAAAATATACCGTTACGACAGTTATAAAGATTCTGGTGTAGAATGGTTGAGTGACATTCCTACTCATTGGGAAATTAGAAGAATCAAATACCTTTTTCAAGAAATAAACGAAAGAAGTGATGATGGAAAAGAAGACTTGCTTTCCGTATCACAATATACTGGCGTAACCAATAAAACCGAGAAAGTAGAGGAAGGAGGCATGCTTACAAATGCATTTACTTTAGAAGGATACAAAAAAGTAAAAAAAGGGGACTTAGTAAGTAATATCATGTTAGCTTGGAACGGAAGTCTAGGTTTTTCTCCTTTTGATGGAATTACCAGTCCTGCATACTCGATCTATAGAATTTTAGGAGAAAATAACAATCAATTTTTTCATTATTTATTTAGAACAGAGTTATACAAAGCAGAGTTTAAACGAAATTCATCTGGAGTTATAGAGAGCCGCTTAAGGTTATATACCGACGACTTTTTTAGAATAGAATCTATTTTACCTCCCCTCCAAGAGCAAACCGCCATCGCGCAATTTTTAGATGATAAAACAGCTAAAATAGACCAGGCCATTACCATAAAAGAGCGACAAATCAACTTGCTTAAAGAACGTAAACAAATCCTCATACACAAAGCCGTAACCCGTGGTTTAAATGATAATGTGGCTTTAAAAGATTCTGGTGTGGAATGGATTGGTGAAATTCCTGAGCATTGGGAGGTGAAACAATTTCGTTACGTCTTTAATCTTGGAAAAGGATTAACTATTACTAAAGAAAACCTTAAAGAGGAAGGTGTTTTTTGTATTAATTATGGGGAAATACATTCAAAATACGGTTTTGAAGTTGATGAAAACAAACACCCTCTTAAATGTGTTGATGAAGATTATCTATTAAACAATCCAAATTCAATTATTAAAACTGGAGACTTTGTATTTGCTGATACATCTGAAGATATTGAAGGTTCAGGTAACTTCACCTATTTAAAAAGTGCAAACGAAATATTTGCGGGCTATCACACAGTTATAGCTAAACCTAAATCAGCCATTAATTCTAGATTTTTTGCCTACGAGTTCGAAACAGAATCTTTCAGGAATCAAATTAGAACAGAAGTTAAAGGTGTGAAAGTATATAGTATTACCCAAAGTATTTTAAAGAGACCATTCATTTGGATTCCTCCTTTAAATGAGCAAAACGAAATTGTAAATTATTTAGATAATGGAACTCAAAAAATAAATTCGGCTATTAACTTAAAACAGAAAGAAATAGAAAAATTGAAAGAATATAAAGGCAGTTTGATAAATAGTGTGGTAACTGGGAAGGTAAAGGTGTGTTAGGGATGTTTAGAGGACAAATAATCATTGATGCATTTAGACTAAGGTCCGTAAATAGTCTTGTGCCTTTTAATTTAGATGTTTATAAATACCAAGCAACAGACTTTTTAAAATCGGCAAGAATACAAGAGGAGGATTTTAGTTTAGATATATTAGATGTGGCTTATTATACAGGAAGAACTATCTGCACCTATACTTTAACCAACCAAGAGCTATATTTTGATATTATTTCTTCTCTATTAAGCCATTTGAATTTTGTTGATTTAAATAACAACAACCTTACCTTAAGTGAGTCAAGATATAAGCGATTAAGAGATTTCTCAAAAAGTACTCGAATAGGTGAAATGGCTCAAGGAATCAATACTTATTTTGTAACTAAAAGATTGGGTTTTCCTTATTTTATTGATTATGATTTAGCTAAAGAAAAAACCAACTTAGGATTTGAAAGTCATGGAAAGTCTCCCGATTTTGTCATATTAAATTCGACATTAACAAAAGTTGGCTTATATGAGTCAAAAGGTAATATGAATGGTAATGCGACTAATGATTTATTAAGTGCATTTATACAAATAAATGATGTTTATAGTCCTCCTTGTATTGATTGTAAAACCCCTGTAAGTTTAAGGTTTCAGAATAATAATGACCATAGTAATAAAAAAATACGCAAGATTAGAAAGTCTTCGATTAATTATGCATTTGTAGAAACAGATTGTTCAACACGTAAAGAGAATATTCCATTAAAAAAATTACATTATGCTTCATGGTTTTATTTAGTTGGAGATTTTAGTAGGGTACAAGCTATTTTAGAAGAAAATAATGTACCTCAAATAAACGAGAATGACACGTTTTATGAGTTAGATAACACTACCGATAAAAAAAACCCTATTTATTGGGTAAAACAACCTCTGAGGCTAGAGAATAACAGTTTTCTAAATGGTTCTGGAATATTTTTCTTTTTGTTAGGTCATTTAAGATCTCGGGAAAATTTTAAAATAGGAATTTATAAAAAGATAATTGATAGTTTGGTTAATGAGGTAGATGAAGGATTTCAGTTACCTGAAGAGAATATTGCCTACTTAAAAAAATACCCCGATGGTACATTGTTGTATTTTAAAGAAGATAAATTATAATTATGAAAATTAGGTCAAGTTTTATTGTTTCTAAAGTGGAACAGCTACAAGAGTATAAAAGTAGTTTAATAAATAGTAAGGTAACAGCGAAACTTAAGGTGTGTTAAATTTATAAGATATGGAAGAAATTTTATCGAAATGGTTATTACGTAAAAGATGGCTCTACTTAATCGTTGGTTCTGGAGCATTAACATATCTAATTTTTGAATTAAGTATACCTAATATGCCTGAGGAAGCTATTCCTAATTACATGAAAATTGAAGAATCTTATGGGACAATAACTAAAGCAATAGTGGGATATATTGTCGATAGATTCGCCAGTGGCACAAATTATTTAAATGTAGCTATTGTATTAATAATTCTACTTTATTGTTTATATCTGGAAAAACAGCGATTTGAAAGCACTGGAAAAACCTTCAATTATTTCGGTTTTGTTCAAAATATTAACCAAACATTTAATGGGGATGACAAAAATTAGAAATATCGGTGTTTTCCAAAGGATAACGCAAAAATACTATCAAGTAACCCGTCAATCTTTTGATGTTAACAAAGATTATTTTGACAAACTAAAAACAAGACATTTTACAAAAGAATTTACTTCAAAATATAATGAAAACCTTTTTGTAGATCAGGACAAAAATGCAGGTCAAAACCTTATTAATGAGATACTTTTAAGTGATAATTATTTTTCCTATTTATCTAATGAATTAAGAATTTTAGAGAGTTGGGTAGAGGATTTTAATGAACAATATCAAAACCTTAAGAGTCTTTTAGCTATTGAAGAAATTGAAATTAACAAGAATTCAAAACAATACAAACAGTTAGAGCTTTTAGAAGTTAAAAGCCTTGATTTTCTTAAGAATATTGAAGAAAATAGAGCAATCATAAATGGTGGTTTGGTCTTGCCACTCCAGTTTAAAACATTAGACAATACAAATCTAGAAATAGCTGAAGATTTTGTTTTTGAAAGACTGCATGAGTACAAACCTGAACTTCGTTTCATAGAGGTTGAGCCATCCGAAAATTTTGCAATAGTTATTGTTTTTAGAAGACTTTCAGAAATAGTTATACAGCTTAAAAGTGTGAACAGATTATTGAAGAATCAAAAACATGCTCAAACCAAATTTATTCATGGTAATGCTGGAATGGGGAAGTCAAATATATCTGTTTTTCTATATAAGGAATTACTAAAGCATGATAAGCCAGTCATTCTTTTAAATGCAAAATCTTTTAATGGTAACCCCGATAGTTTTGATCAACTATTTATGAATAATCTTTTAGTGCCAGACAACTATCAAATTGAAGAGGTTCTTGAAAGACTAAATATTTATGCGCAAAATAATATATGTAGGGTTACAATAATTATTGATGGTTTAAATGAAACTAGTTGTACCCATAGTGGTTTTAGTAAAATATGGGGAAATAGTTTAGATAATTTTATAGAAGTACTTGAAAGATATCCCTATTTATATTTAGTAGCTACATTAAGAACATCATACATTTCTCGAATATGGCAGGGTAACTCTATTCCTTACAGTCAAATTCAACTAAAAGGGTTTAAGAAAGAAAAATTAAACGACTTAATTAAGAAGTATTTTACAGAATACAATATAAAGCTTGATAAGGTAACGGGAACAGATGTATTCTATTTCAGTACTCCTTTATATCTCGATTTATACTGTAAAATGTTGAATGGGAACAAATCTAAGGAGGTAGAGCCTCTTTTAGGATTAGATGGTTTTAAACAGGTTTTTGACAATTACAAGGATTCTTTGGTTGAGAAAACATGGTTTAAATTAAGTTTAATTTCAAAAGATCAAGTGCTTGAAGGTATAGATAGAGTTTCGGAAGAGATGATTGAAGAGTTAGAGGCTTTTGTTCCAAAAAAGACTTTTTTTGATAAAATGCAAGGGAAAGAAGTCGATGTGATTGACAAAACAATCGGTTTTGAAATTTTGGAAGAATATTTAATTTATTTAGATGAAAATCTTAACGGCAAAGATGTTATTATTCATACCCAGCAGGAAGTTGGAGGGTATCTTCTTGCCAATAAATTAATTTCTGATAAAGGTAGTGTTGATGAAGTTGTTGAATCACGTTTTTTCCATGATTACATATTAGGAAAAAGTGGTAAATTTCACCAGTTAAAAGACGATATATTAAAGTTTTTAATTTCTGAGGCAGGAACGGATTCCTTGCTATATACCGATTATATTGACAATGATGTTGTTAAGAAGTTTACGACGCTATTTCTATTTCGAACAAAAGCTTCAGATGAAACTATCGCATTAGCGAGCAAATTACAGGATAGTACATTTAGTTTAGAGGAGGTAAGGACATTGATTGATGATGTATCAAGCTCATTTTATGAAAAGGAGGCTGGCATAAACTTTTTCTTCTTAAAAGAAGTTTTCTTAAAACTTGGAAATCTAGATTTAGATTTTAGTTGGACACTTTACATATATAATTATTATGGAGAATTTAAAGATCTATTAAATTATTATGTAACAAATCAAGAGCAGCTAGATGGTTCAGAAGATGATAATTTATATGTTGAAGTTGTTATTTGGTTATCAGAAACAACAATTAGAGATCTTAGAGATAAAAGTACACGTTTTCTATTAAGATATTATGAAAGGTTTCCAGAATTATTACTTAACAAAATTTTGGAATATGCTAATACTGAACGTTTTTACATTAATGAAAGATTATCTTTAGTTTGTTACGGTGTTTGCTTGCGGTTACAAAATGAAAAAGACTTTATCCAGAATCATTTAGGTGCAATAGCCGAGTCCTTATATAATCTTCAATTTTCGCAGGAGCCTACTAACCCAACATATAATTATATCGCGATCGACAGTTATAAGCATATTATTGACTTAGCTGTTATAAAAGGGGTTTTTAACCTATCTGATGAAAATCTAATTCGTTTAAATAATTATAGTTTTGTCAAAGATGATTGGTTTGAAATTACCCCAACAGATATTGACAACGTTCCGATAGCTTATAATTGGGATTCAAGTGGTAATCCAGATCCGTTAAGAGGTGATTTTGTTCATTATACAATACCGCGTTTAGATAATAGAAATCACGACAACCGAGTCTCTCATACAGCTAATATTTATAAAGAATTAATTAGGTTGGGTTATATTTCTGATATGCAAAACTTGTCAGAAAGAGAACAATCTTTTTACTATGGCAATAGACTATTAGGAAGTAAAGTTAAAATAGATAGGTTAGGTAAAAAATATTCTTGGATGGCATATTTTAACTATGCAGGTTATCTATTAAATCAAAATAAGCTTGGGGTTTGGCTAGAGGAAGACACTCCATATTCCAAACTTTATAATAGACTTAGCGATACTGAAATTGATCCAAGTTATGAAGAATACATTCCAATTTCGGAAAAGTTAATTGAAGTTGACTTTTTTAAGAATAGGTCATTAACGGAGGGGAGTTGGATTAGTAAACCAAATTATGCCTTACTAGATATAATTTATATAAAAGATGATTATACCTTATTGTCCGCATTTGTAGATCAAAAATTAGATGAAAATTACAAAACAAGATCTTGGGTTGAAGCAAAATCATTTTTCGTAGACAAAGATAAAGTTACACCTTATATTGAGGAAATAGAAAATAAAGAATATGATTGGAAGGATAGCTTAAACGATGGAGGAATGCTTTCCAAGACATATTTTGGTGAATTATATTGGGCGGACAATATTCCTGATTTAAAAAAAGAGTGGGGCAGTTTACCACTAGAATCTACAATAGAAGTTACAAGAAAAATTACTCACTTTGAAGTTAGAGAGTCGGGAGAATTTAATTATGAGGATATTGGAAAGGAAAAAACAGAAACCGTTAATAAAAAATGTTCTTTCGAATATGAACCTACATTATTAGATTTTCTGTGGGAGTCTAGTTCTGATAATAGCGCTTCCTTAAGATGCGATATTCCGTCACCAAATATTGGTAAGCATTTGCAATTAACAGTCAACTCAAGAGATGCCCAAATTTTAAATTCGAATTTAGAAGTCTGCTTTAAAAAATATTTTTACGAATATGGACATAACTCTGATAGTTTTCATTTTTTCAAAACTGATTTATTAAAAAATTATTTGGAAGACACGAATCAATTATTAATGTATCAACTAAAACAACATACTTATGATCAAGCTACAGAAGCTCATCATGAACACTTTAGAGGTATGAGGTTTGTTTTTTCAAAATTAAATAGATAAAAATGTATACAATCGAACGAAATAAATTAAAAAAAGATCTGAATCAATATAAAAAAGTATGGCTAAAAGAGTATAAAAGTAGTTTGATATATAGTATAGTAACAGGGGAATTTAAGGTTTATTAGTATGAGTGTAAAAGTAGTAAGTTGTACGTTGCAAGAATTATTCAACACCAACAAAAAAGCTATTGAAAACACAGCGATTCAAGGGCAGCTAATAATACCTGAATATCAGCGTCCGTATGTTTGGAAAGAAAAGCAAATTAACCAATTGTTAGATAGTGTTATAGAACATGAAAAAATATCTCTAGGCGAAAAACCGATGTATTACTTAGGAAGTATTATTTTACATCAAGATGGAGATGCTTTAAAAATTATTGATGGACAACAGCGAATTACGACCTCATTACTTATTCAAAAAATTATAAATCCTTCTTTTCAATCCAATATTAGTTATAGTTCAGGTATAAGCATTTCTAACATAAAATACAATTTGTCTTATTTAAAAAGTGTATCCGAAAAAAATATTTTTGAATACCGTGATGAAGATGTTTTGCATTTTTTTAAACCAGAAAATATAAATGTTACATTAATTGTAACATCTACCGAAGATTTAGCATATACGTTTTTTGAAACCCAAAATACAGGTGGTGTTCGTTTGGACGGAAGTGACATTTTAAAAGCACATCATCTCCGAGCCATAGATTGCAAAAAAACAATTAATTATCAAGCAAGAAGGTGGGAACATTACGACAAGAATAAAGTAGAATATATAGTTCAATTATTAACCAAAATTCGTTTTTGGGACAATAGAAAATGGCGTTCTTTTCCTTTCTACAGAGATTCCAGAGGTATAAAAAACGCTATTATTGATGAATATACCATAAACACCAAAAACAATTTTGAAGATATCTCATATCATTACAGTGCTGTTAAAAATGAAGGTGGTAGGTTATTTCAGTTACATGAAAGTAATTATAAGCAATTAAAACAACCGTTAGCCAATGGTAACAATACTTTAGATTATATTAACGAATACATTCATTTATATGATGTATTGTTTGGTACTGTAGATGATCACAGAGTTTCGGATAATTTTTATGAGTTCAGAAATAAAGTTTTACACGGTAGTAATGGTACATTGTTTTTAAAAGAACTATTTGAAATTGCATTAATTGCCTATGTAAGTCGTTTTGGATTTTATAAATTGTTTGATGCTAGCTTATGGTTGTACCGCATAATTTATTCCTTACGAATTACAAATCAACGAAATGTAAGGGAAGATAGCGTGTTTAAATTTGTGTCTGCCAACCAATTTATAGACAATATCTTAGAAGTATTTACAACCGACGAATTGTTCCTATTCTTAAAGAAATTTAATTACAAGTTAGATACTTCGTATTTTGAAGAAAATACCGCAAAAGGGAATCACATAAAAACTCTAACTAACTATTTTTCAAAGATAAAAACAGTAAAATATTATAAACAACATCCATTGGAATTTGATAAGGATTTAATGATTTCCATAACACAAAAACTAAATTAATTATGGAAAACAAATTCAATACAGATATCGTAAGTCTAGCTTCACTTGATGCATATGATTTTTCTATTCCAACATATCAAAGACCTTATGTTTGGGGGAACGAACAAATTAAAAAGCTGCTAGATGATTTTTTGGTATCATTTCGTAACACAAACAATGAATCTTACTATGTAAGTACTTTTCTAACCAAAGAAAATGGAACGCACGCCGAATTAATTGATGGTCAACAGCGTTTCACTACGCTCTGGATTATTGCATTTGTAATGCATAAACTTAACTCTAATTCCACAATCATACATTTTCTAAAAAAGGATGATAAACTACGATTGGGTTTTGAAATTAGAAAAGAAGTAAGTGATTATTTAGAACATTTATTAGACGCTAATCTCGATTCTAAAAAATACGATGAAAATTTAATTGTTAGTTACCCATATTTAAAAAACATAGCAAATGCTATTGTTTTTGTTAAAAGCTATTTAGAACAACTTAAGTTTACTAATGCAGAGTTAAAAAAATTCGGTGATTTTATTTATTACAACGTTAAGTTAATTAAAAACACAACACCAGAAAATACCGATTTAAACAAGTTGTTTTCAACCATTAATAGCGCGGGAATCCAGTTGGAACAAAGTGATATCGTTAAAGCAAATTTGTTAAAATGCATTGATAACAAAGTGCTTTATAGCAGAATTTGGGAAACCTGTGAAAACATGAGTAATTTTTTTGAAAGAAATGCTCGTGTTTCCTTCCTAAAAACAGATTGGAAGGCAGTAAAACTAGAAAATTTTATAGACTTTAATGAAAATATCTTCAAGTATCAAAATGATGAGGAACATGATGAAAATAATGAACTTTTCTCAATAGATGTTCTTACCACGGATGAAATTAGTGAATATCAATTCCCTTCTAAACAAGTTGAAACTGAAAAAGACAGAAAGAAATCGGAAGAAATATATTGCAGGTCTATTATTAATTTTCCCCAATTGCTTTTACATACGTATAGAATCCATTTAAAACAAGAAGGCAAAGATGATTTTGAAGGCACCTTTCATTCGAATCGATTAATTGAAATATTCAAAAATTTAACCAATAAAAACAATAGTGATGAAATAAAACGGTTTTTTAAATTACTATGGAAAGTACGCTACTTATTTGATAAGTATATAGTGAAGTGGATAACAGATTTAGACAATAAAACCGAAACATTAGAGCTAGTAAATTTTAACCGAAACGAAGAAAGCTATTATAGTAGAACTAAATATGAAAAATCGCCTTCTATGATGCTACAAAGTGTTTTGTATTTTACAGGAGATTATTTAAGGCAATATTGGTTAACGTCTTACTTAGGTTTTTTGGTTGATAACCACAATAATCTTAAAGCTACGGATGAATTTCTATTAAACAAACTAGAGAAAATCGACAATTCGTTTTCATTAAACACCACAATAAATGATAAAGACATTTCTTGGTCGCATATTAATGCGGTTAACGTAAGTGAAGAATTTTCTTTTGAAAATTATTTAAAATCAGGAAATCATGGAACAAGTTTCAAGCATTATTGGTTTCAAAAGTTAGAATACATCCTTTGGAAACAATGGCAATTTGAAAAAGATGATAAATTCAATAAGTTTAGAATCACCTCAAAGAATTCTGTAGAGCATATTTATCCTCAAAATCCTGAAAATAGAATTCAACACCCTGAACTAGATAAAGAACATTTGGATTCCTTTGGGAATTTAGTGCTTCTGAGTGTCGCACAAAATAGCGAATACAGCAATAAATCGGTAAATGTTAAAAAATCTATGTTTAACGAAAAATCAGAAACATACGATTCTTTAAAATCGTATTACATTTTTAAAGATTTATCTTTATGGAATTCCACCTCTATTGAGAAACACAAAAATGAAATGATTACTAAAATTGAAAGTTTTTATAAGCATGCATAGCCAAACTAACGAACAAGCATTAGAAGCAGCAATAGAAAAACAATTAACAGGAACCAGTCTTGAAGAAATAAAAACTCAAGATATTTCAATAAATGCTGTAAATGAAAACGCAGAAGTTTATGGATCGGGTAAAGGTTATTTCATTGGACAACCTTCCAATTTTAATGCTCAGTTTGCTATTGACGAACAATTTTTTTGGCAATTTTTAGAAACAACACAAAAAGAAGAATTAGAAAAAATACAAAAGCAAAGCGACTGGAAGTTAAAAATTCTAAATCGCTTTGATCGTATGATAAAAAAATATGGGGTATTACATCTACTTCGTAAAGGATTGGAAGTTGATGATGCGCAATTCACCCTGTTTTATCAATCTCCAATGGCTAGCAGCAGCCAAAAGGTCGTAGATAACTTTAAAAGCAACCTGTTTAGCATTACCAGACAGTTACGCTATAGTATTGACAATCCCAGAGAAGAAATTGATTTAGTATTATTCATAAACGGTCTGCCTATTGTTACTATGGAGCTAAAAAATGCATGGACTGGGCAAAATGCAAGGGTACATGGGCAAAACCAATATAAAACAGAACGTGATAATAAACAGGTCTTGTTAAATTTTGCTCGCTGTATTGTACATTTTACTGTCGATACCGATGAAGCCTATATGACGACGAAATTAGATGGTAAAAACACTTATTTTTTACCATTTAATAAAGGCAATAAACACGGTAAAGGGAATCCTGAAATTCCTGAAGGCACCATTGGCCATAGAACTCAATATTTATGGGAAGAAGTCTTCACTAAAGAAAGTTTAGCAAACATCATTCAGCATTTTGTAAGACTGGATGGTAAAAAGAAAGATCCGCTGAATTCCAGAACACTTTTCTTTCCACGATACCATCAAATGGATGTCGTTCGTAAAATTATTGCTGATGCAAGTGAAAAAGGTGTCGGACAAACCTATTTAATTCAGCATTCCGCAGGTTCTGGAAAATCTAATTCCATTACCTGGGCAGCGTATCAGCTTATTGAAACTTATCCAAATAGTGAAAATTTACCCGGTAGTAAAGGCCTGGATAGGCCTTTATTCGATTCTGTTATTGTAGTGACTGATCGTAGATTACTTGACAAACAGATTAGAGAAAACATCGCTGATTTTTCAGAAGTTAAAAACATCATTGCCCCTGCTTATTCGTCTAAAGAACTAAGAGAAAATTTAGAACAGGGTAAAAAAATCATTATTACAACCATCCAAAAATTCCCTTTTATCATTGATGGTATTCAGGATTTAAGTAATAAACGTTTTGCTGTCATTATTGATGAGGCCCACAGTAGTCAAAGTGGTTCTGCTCACGATAGTATGAACCGTGCCATGGGAAGTGAATCAGAAGACGAGGATATAGATACTCAAGATAAAATTGTGCAAGCCATGAAGTCTCGTAAAATAAGAGATAATGCCTCTTACCTAGCCTTCACAGCAACACCGAAACCGATCACTCTTGAAAAATTTGGAGTTAAACAGGAAGATGGAAGTTTTAGACCATTTCATCTGTATTCCATGAAACAAGCCATAGAAGAAGGCTTTATTATGGATGTACTTAGTAACTACACCACACTTAAAAGTTACTATGAAATTGAAAAATCAATTGAAGACAACCCTTTGTTTGACTCCGTTAAAGCTCAAAAGAAGCTAAGGGTTTATGTTGAAAAAGATCAGAGAACAATCAATACGAAGGCTGAAATTATATTAGACCATTTTATTCCTAATGTTGTCAATAGAAAAAAACTAAAGGGCAAGGCTAAAGGTATGGTAGTGACTCAGAGTATTGAATCTGCTATAAGATATTATAAAGCCCTACAACGTATTTTAAAAGACAAGGGGCAACCATTTAAAATTGTTATTGCATTCTCTGGCACGAAACAAGTTGATGGCATAGAATACACTGAATCAGATATGAATGGGTTTTCAGAAAAGGACACAAAAGATAAATTTGATGAAGATGAATACAGAATTTTAGTTGTTGCCAATAAGTATTTAACTGGTTTTGATCAACCGAAACTATGTGCTATGTATGTCGATAAAAAACTTCAGGGCGTTTTAGCCGTTCAGGCATTATCAAGATTGAACAGAGCTGCTGCAAAATATGGCAAGAAAACAGAAGATTTGTTTGTTCTGGATTTCTTTAATTCCACAGATGATATCAAAGATTCCTTCGATCCCTTTTATACGTCAACTACTTTAAGTGAGGCAACTGATGTTAATGTTTTACACGAATTAAAAGATATTTTAGATGATGTAGGGGTTTATGAATGGCATGAAGTTGAAGACTTTAACAGTAAGTTTTTTAATAAAGAAGACGCGCAGGTTTTAAGTCCCATCATAGAACGTGCATCTGAACGCTTCATAAATGATTTAGATTTAGAAGACGATGAAAAAGCCGACTTTAAAATAAAAGCAAAGCAGTTTGTGAAAATTTATGGCCAAATGGCTTCCATTTTACCGTTTGAGGTTTTAAACTGGGAAAAGTTATTCTGGTTTTTAAAGTTCTTGATACCTAAATTACCTATTCAAAACCCCGAAATTGACGCTTTAGATGAATTATTAGGATCAATTGATCTTTCAACCTATGGTATAGAGCGCGTGCGCTTAAATGAAGCTATAGGACTTGATGATTCCGATAGTATTGTTGATCCGCAAAATCCAAATCCTAGAGGAGCACATGGAAGTGATGAGGAAAGAGATCCGTTAGATTTAATTATCAGCAGTTTTAATGAGCGCTGGTTTCAAGGATGGGATGCCACACCAGATGACCAGCGAGTAAAGTTTATAAGCTTAACGAAATCTATTCAGGCACATCCCGATTTTCAAACTAAAGTTGCACAAAATAATGATGCCCAGAACAAGGATTTGGCTTTTAAAAAAATACTGGATGATGTAATGTCGAAACAGCGAAAACAAGAATTGGACCTATATCGCTTATACGCCAAGGATGAAACATTCTACCAGGCATTTTTTGATACCATGAAACGTCTTTCAAATGCAAATATGTAGTTTAATACGTTAAATTAAACCATATTTTACTGATTTATCACAATAAATTTTTTATTAATAAATATGTATTAATTGATATTAACAGCAATAGCTTTTTTCTTAATTAGTTGTAATAAATCAAACAAAGCACATATATTTTCAAAAAGAGCTATCCCCTGATTAAATTCTAATATAATTGTCAACAATATTTTAAAATGATTGATTTAAAGCCATATAGATTAAAAATATCTAATATAAACACAATTCAAGATTCAAAATTCACATATAGGACTAAAACATGGTCAAAATTAAACCCTGAGGTTAAACATTTAATACAGGATTTTGAAAACAAAGACATCACCCGAGAAGATGTAATCAAATCATACAACCAATACTATAATAATTCGAGAGACTATTTACGAGCATTTTTATTAACTATGGTATGGGGGTTTGCAGATACCGGCTATGGCACCCATAGAACAAATAACTATATATCCTCAGAAGCCAATCTCAAAGCTATTAAAGAGGCCATAGATGCTGTAAAACAAAACGATTTAAAAAAAGCATTTAACACCCTTAAGAAGATAAAAGGCTTAGGGGTAAGCTACATTACCAAAATATTATATTTCGCCACCAGAGGAGCTAATCATATACATTATGCACTAATATATGATATTCGAGTTGCTTCAGCTTTAGTACAACTAACCTCCCCAAAAGAAGTTTTTGATATTGTGACAATTAGCCCATCAAACAAATATCCGGATTATGTCAAGTACAACGCAATGCTCCATAGTCTTGCTGAAAAATACCAATTACAGGCAGAATCCATAGAAATGTTCTTGTTTGAGCAGAAGTTTGATTAAATAATCCAAAATGATGTTTACATACTATTTTCAGCCATAAATAGTACCTTCATTTAATTCTATTTTTGCTTAACATAAACCATATTTTAAATACACTTCCAGCGAAATAAATTATTGTACATCACAATTAAATACTTTAAATTTATTAACAGTTCAATAAATTAATTTAAAGCAAGTAACCTGCATTAATATAATACTATTTAATAAGAATAGTGGTTAGAAATTGTTTGGAATTATCAAAAAACAGACTAATAAAATGCGTTTTTGGGATATTTTTAAAATTAACAAAATAGAAAATCAGACTAATAAATCAGATCTTGAAAATCATATTGATAATGATAAAATCTTTAATTCTAATTTATTTCAATATGATTATCTTAAAAGTTTAAGCAATAGTAATAATATTCAAAAGTTCACTCCAACAAAAATTGATTCATTGTCTTTTAATGACATATTTGTTTTTGGAGGTAATATAGAAGGTCATCATGATGTAGGTGATGCTAAATTGGCCTTAAATAAATTTGGAGCTATATATGGACAAGGATCAGGTTTGCAAGGAAAGTGTTATGCGATACCTACAATTTTTTCTGACATAAACGCAGTTATACCATTTGTTAACGAATTTATAGATTTTGCAAAAAAAAATAATGATAGAAATTATTATGTTACTCGAATTGGCTGTGGCATTGCTGGATTTAAAGATGAGGAAATTGCACCACTATTTGCAAAGGCATTAAACTTAAGCAATGTTTATCTTCCTGAATCTTTTGTACTTGTTCTAATTAAAACTCAGGACCCGGACATACTTAATATATTCAAAGAAATTGATGAAGACAGAAAATATTCATTAGATCACTATTCAAAACTTTCCGATAATCATTTAAGAAATAATGAAGATTTTGTTTATATAAAGGATGAATATCCTGGCTATATGGAAAAGCTCTTATACTTCGAGAAAGAGCTAAGTTCAAAATTTGATTGCCATTTGGGCATGGAGATTGAGGATCATCTTAATTCTTATTTACGTTTTTGGATTAAAAAATCAGGAAAAAGACTGTCAAACGATGAATTAAATTCTAATCATGTCAATTTTATTAAAAATATTGAATCTACCCTGAGAAAAACTTGCAAACAATGTGGCTCAATAACAAATTTTAACTCATTTTTATGTGAAGAATGTCACTATAATGGGAATAGAGAGGAATTTACTTTGTCTGTATCATCCAATTTATATTTTTTAAATAATAGGTATTTAAATAGAATTGAAAAATATCAAAACAAATACTTTATAAGAAAAGACATAAGATATATCAACCCATTAAATGAGTTTGATTATGCCAAATTCGGGTATTATTTCTTTTATAAAAAGGACCTATATGTAATTTCTGACAATCCTAAATATAAAGGTTTAGATCTTAAAAATAATTTTATAAATTCTGTTTATGGTAATTTTATGCGTTCAGATTTATTCATGATAAAAGGGTTATATGCCGGTAAAGACACCGGATTCATTGACGATAATGATGCTAAAATTTATACAGGAGATATAATAAGGTTAAAAGAAGTAGGACATTATTCTGTTAGTGACGCTTTAAAAAGTTTTAAAAAAGACAGATTTGTAGCAAATGAAAATCAACTTTTAATTGAAGTTTATGGGGTAGTTTCATCACAAATATATTTCCCAGAAGCATATCATGCAGTATTGCAGGGAACTGGTGGTTTTTTATGTTATGGAACAGAAATGGAAATTATTGGAAATATTTTTTATGATTTAACACCTAATAAACGTATTGATATAAGAAAAAAAGCCATTAAAATTGCTCACTCTAATAATGATCCAAATGGATTTTGGAATATCCATACAACAGAAAACATATCAGAAAATTTGAAATTAATAAAAACCCCTAGCTTTAAATTTTATAAAGAATCTAACGAAAATAATTTATAACCCAAAACCTGTTAGATTTTGAGCTATATTTTAAATTTACTTAGCTCATGTAGGAATTAGAGAGTAATGGTTTAAATAAAAATTATAGGCAAATTATTGCTAATTTCACTTAATTTACTCACATTTAACAAAGTAAACCATTGATTTACAGCAACATAAAACACAGCCAACCTGCGTTGCCCCTAATGTTGCCCCCTTAAAAATAAAAAGCCTCGTAAACTCAACGTTTACAAGGCTTTACGATTTAAAATCGTGGTCCCACCTGGGCTCGAACCAGGGACTTTCTGATTATGAGTCAGATACTCTAACCAACTGAGTTATAGGACCGAAATCGGCTGCGAATTTAAGACTATTTTTATAACCCCACAAGAAAATTATTCTTTAAAATTAATTTCCTGACAAAGTTCTATTAAAACACCGTTGGTTGATTTTGGATGCATAAAAACAACTAACTTATTATCAGCACCTTTCTTTGGCACATCGTTTAAAACCTTGAATCCTTCTGCTTTTAATCTTTTTATTTCTTTTTCTATATCCTCGACATCAAAGGCGATATGATGCACTCCTTCTCCCTTTTTCTCAATGAATTTTGCGATCGGACTATCAGCTTTTGTCGCTTCTAATAGTTCAATTTTATTATCGCCGACTTTAAAAAACGATGTTTTCACACCTTCACTCTCTACTTCTTCGGTTTTATAACTTGGTACTCCAAGTAGCTTCTCAAATAATTCGTTAGAATTCTCAAGGCTTTTAACAGCTATTCCAATATGTTCAACTTTATTCATAGCATGACTTTAATTTAAGATACAAAATTTGTAAATCAAAAGTAAGATTATCTTTAAATATCCTGTATTTTTGCACGATAAACAACCTTAGTGCTTAAAATGAAGACTTTGGTAAATATAAATTTTAATTTCGAGATAAATCTCGGTATATTTAAATCTCACTTAGTGAGTAACCTTTAAAAGGTATAAACATGAGCAACGTAGAGGAAAGTCAAAGACAGAAGAAAATAGGATCGGTTTTACAACGCGATTTAGTTGAAGTATTACAGGGAGCAGCTACTCAAGGTGGTATGCAGGGCGTTATTATATCGGTATCTAAGGTTAAAGTAACAGTAGATTTAAGTGTTGCGAAAGTATATTTAAGCATTTTCCCGAATGCTAAAGGCAAAGAATTATTAGAAGGTATTAAATCAAACACCCCTTTAATTCGTCACGAATTGGCACAACGAACCAAAAACCAGTTAAGACGTATGCCTAATCTGGAATTCTTTATTGACGACTCGTTAGAATACATCGAAAAAATTGATCGTTCGTTAAAAGGCGAAGACAACCCTATTAAAGACCCTAGTATTTTAGATAAAAGAAAAAAATCATAATTGAGTTTTCCGTTATATATAGCTAAACGTTACTTACGCTCTAAAAGCAGCAACAATGCTATTAATTTTATAACTATTATTGCTATTGTCGGTGTTATTTTGGGCGCCGCTTCTCTATTTATTGTGCTCTCAGGTTTTGCCGGACTTAAAGATTTTACACTTCAGTTTTCTAGCATTGTCGATCCGGATTTAAAAGCTGAAACTAGTTACGGAAAATCTTTTGAACTTTCAAATGCTGAAGTAGCTCAATTAGATACCCTTAATAGCATAGCTTCATACTCTAAAATTGTTGAAGAACGTGTTATCATTTCCTCTAACAATAAAAACACCATAGCAACCATTAAGGGTGTCGATCAAAATTTTGAACAAATTGTCTCTGTAGATTCTATTTTAGATACCGGAAGTTGGCTCGATCAGAATACCAGAGAAATTGTTGTAGGCTGGGGACTATCAAACACCCTTTCTTTGGGGCTTTTAGACTACACCAAACCCTTAAACATTTATGTACCTAAACCAGGGAAAGGCCAGATAACATCTACTAAAAATGCATTTAATACGGTAACAGCAAATAATGTTGGTATCTTTTATATTAATGAAGATTTAAACGATAATTACATTTTTGCTCCTATCGATTTAGCGCAAAACCTGTTAAACTATAAACCGAATCAAATTACAGCTATCGAATTCAAATTGAAACCAAGTGCTGATATCGAATCTGTAAAACAAGAAATCAGTTTTATTTTAGGCGATAAGGTGCTTATTAAAAACCGTGAGCAGCTAAACGACGCTCTTTACAAAATGCTGAATACCGAAAATCTTGCTGTTTATCTCATATTTACCTTAGTTTTAATTATTGCGTTTTTCAATATTGTAGGTTCGTTAATTATGATGATGCTAGACAAAAAACAAAGTTTAAACACCCTATTTAATATTGGAGCAACCGTTAAAGACATCCGTAGGATTTTCTTTTATCAGGGCAGTTTAATGAGTATTGTCGGTGGTCTTCTTGGACTTATCATTAGTGTTATTGTTGTGATTCTTCAGCAACGTTATGCCTTACTAATGATTACACCATCGTTACCTTATCCGGTAGCCATTAAATGGGAAAACTTTTTTGTTGCCTTCCTAACAATATCGGTTCTTGGCGTTATAGCTTCAAAAATTGCCTCTGCGCGCATTACCGAATCTTTAGTAAAAACCAACTAAACCACGAAAATATGTTTAATCATAAACTAAAAACCCATAGAAAGTTAGGTCTTTTTATAGGTTTCATGTCTCTCTGCTTTACTTTTTTAAATTGCAAAAATGAAAAAATTATCAAGCTAAAAGTCCTTCAATTTAATATCTGGCAAGAAGGTACCGTTGTTAAAAATGGATTTGACGCTGTTGTAGATGAAATTATAAGAACCGACGCCGATTTAATTGCCTTTAGTGAAGTTAGAAACTATAATGGCGTTGATTTCAGCAATCATATTGTTGAAGCTTTAAAAGCCAAAGGACACACATATTACGCGCAACCAAGTCAAGATACCGGATTACTTTCTAAATATCCAATTATTGAGCAAACCGCCCTATATCCTGTTAAAAACGACCACGGTTCAATTACCAAAGCCATCATTAATATTCTTGGTGTTGAAGTCGCTTTCTATAGCGGACATCTAGATTATTTAAACTGTGCATTGTATTTGCCTCGTGGTTACGATGGGTCGACTTGGAAAAAGCTGGACAGTATTGTTACGGATGTTGAGCAGATTCAAAAAAACAACTTAGAATCGATGCGTGATGAGGCTATAGATACTTTTATCGCTGACGCGGAAAAAGAAATCGAACGCGGTCGTCTTATTGTTTATGGCGGCGATAATAACGAGCCTTCTCATTTAGACTGGATTGAAGCTAACAAAAACCTTCACGATCACAATGGCGTAGTAATCAACTGGAGAAATACCGCCGAAGTCGAAAAACATGGTTTTAAAGATGCTTACCGCGAAGTTTATCCTAATCCTGTAACACATCCGGGATTCACCTATCCGGCAGATAATCCTTTAGTGCCTATTAATAAACTTGCCTGGAGCCCCGAAGCCAATGATAGAGATCGTATTGATTTTATCTTTTACTATCCCGATGAACGACTACAACTTATAGATGCAAAAATTCTTGGTCCTAAAGGTGATGTTTCTAAAAATAAACGTGTTTTAGAATCTACCGACGACGTATTTATAGAACCACTTAACATCTGGCCTACTGACCATAAAGCGGTATTGGCAAGTTTTGCTTTAAAATTCTAAACTCCTGCAAAAGCGATAGCAGCGACAGCTTTTGTGAAATTTAATCTATGATTTTACAAAACTACAGCGGATAGCGCGGTGGCTTGCCATTTGCTCTAAAAATTAACTTGAGAACTGGTAATCCGAAAAGTTTTCTAAAACCTCATCGAAGGCAGCGAACACATCTTTCGGGTCGTCGCTGGTTACCATTTTAGTACGATAATCTTTAAAATGCGGAATACCTTTAAAATAATTGGTGTAATGACGGCGCGTTTCGAAAACACCAAGCACTTCTCCTTTCCAGTCGATAGACATTTGCAGGTGTCTGCGAGCAGCTTCTACTCGCTCTTCGATTGAAATGGGTCCTAAATGCTCACCAGTTTTAAAGAAGTGTTTTACTTGTTTAAAAAACCAAGGATTACCAATACTGGCACGACCAATCATGGCTCCGTCCAACCCATAACTATCGCGCATTTCCACAGCTTTTTCGGGCGTATCAACATCGCCGTTTCCAAAAACAGGAATATGCATTCTTGGGTTATTTTTTACTTGTGCAATAGGTTTCCAGTCGGCATTGCCTTTATACATTTGAGCTCTTGTACGACCGTGAATAGCAATCGCCTGACAGCCTACATCCTGTAAACGTTCGGCAACCTCAACGATACGTATAGACTCATGATCCCAACCTAAACGGGTTTTTACGGTAATGGGAATACTGGTACGTTTTACCATTTCGGCAGTAAGTTGCTCCATCAAGCATACATCTTTTAAGATTCCTGCTCCTGCTCCTTTACTTACTACTTTTTTTACCGGACAACCAAAGTTAATATCGATAAAATCTGGTTTCGACTCGGCAACGATATCTATGGTTTGCAGCATACTGTCCATATTGGCTCCGAAAATCTGAATGCCTACAGGGCGCTCCTTTTCATAGATATCCAGCTTCATAACACTTTTGGCAGCGTTACGAATTAAACCTTCACTCGACACAAACTCCGTATACACCACATCGGCACCTTGTTCTTTACACAGGGCACGAAATGGTGGATCACTCACATCTTCCATTGGTGCTAAAAGCAATGGAAATTCCGGTAAAACTATATCGCCAATTTTGGGCATATGCTTCAAAAATTAATATCCTAAAAACAAATAAAGCTGTATTAAATACAGCTTTATTTGGTGCAAAGATACTAATTTTCTATAGTTTAGAAGCAATATCAGCAGTATATTTCCTTAAGGTAGCTCGCGCCATACCTAAGTTTGCTTTGCTAGAATCTACAGCCAAATACACAAAGTACTCTCCGTTTTCAGCTAAATTGATAATATGAATTTGAGAGTTTAGTGTAATTAGAATATCGTCGATTTTCTCATTTAACTTTAAAGCTCGGATAGCATTTAACTTTGCTTTTACAACTTCTAAGTTATAAGCTGAAGCTAATTCTGGATCGAAACTTGGATCTAAAGTATTAGAAATATAAGACATTCCTGTCTTTACTTCGGTTACTGCAACAGCAACGAATCCGCTTAAATTGCTTTTTAAATCATTTACGAATGTGTTCAAAAAATCTGCCATAATTTTTAATGGTTAAGTTTATAATTATTTTGGGTTTTTATTGGGGAGAGGTTTTTAGACCTCGGTTTCTGCAAATAGACTTTGTAATCTTCTATGAATAAGGGCAAGTTTACTTGCATCGTATGTAACGACCCCTAAATACCTATCTGCCTCTATCTTCTTTACAACAAACAATCCGGATTTGGTATTGAGAATAATATTGTCTAATTCACCCAGGTCGAAGTCTTCAGCAATTTCTCTGGACATCGTGGTAATCATACTTGACATTGCAGCAAAATTTTCGGCTAAATCTAAATACATGGATTCCTCTAGAACGCCATCAGAATCGAAGATAAATCCACACTCTACGTCAATATCATGTATTAACGCATCTAAATCGACTGGTTTAGGCATAGGTTGTAGGTTTTAAGATTAGGGTAATTCAAATATAACGAGTCCAAGCCTGACTTCAAAGTGTTATTTAACATAAATACTCCTATGTTTTTATGTATTCTGTTAAATTTTTCCTATTTCATTAATATGTTTATATTTACAAGGCAAAAACCCAAATTTACCACCTATGAAAAACAAGATGTCTTTAGAAAGTCTAGAAAAAAAAATAGACAAACAGCTTATTGAATTCAGAAAATATAGAACGAAAAATGGTTCACAGGCCAAAAAGAAGGGTTTATTAACCAAACTTTTTACTTAAAATTATTAATTCATACAAAAACAAAGCCTGCTATTTATTCAGGCTTTACTTTTTAAATACCCATCCATTTTTTTATTATTTCATTATACGTTCGTCCTGTTGTTATGGATGTTTTAGAATTATTATTTAGTGAAATAATGAATCTGTTACTAAAATACTTTTGAACCTCCTTTACGTGATTTGTATTAACAATAATACTTCTGTGAACCCTTAAAAATTCCTTTGGCAACTTTTGTTCAAGGCTGAGTAGTGATTGTTCACTCAAATGTTTTTCATTTGGAGTATATACCGTAACATACTTTTCTTCAGCCTCAAAATAGAGTACTTCTTCCAGTTTTATAAAAACAATTTTATCTCCTTTTTTTATGGTTATAGAAGTCATTTTAGAATCGGTTTTTAAAACAGATAGCTTTCTAATTGTATTTAAAATATTTTCGTTTGAACTCCTATCGAACAGCTTAAGCTTTTTAATAGTGGTTTCTAATCGTTCTTTACGTACTGGCTTTACTAAATAATCCAGACTATTGGTCTCGAAAGCCTGCAAAGAGTATTGGTCGTATGCTGTACAAAATATAACTATAGGAATAACCTCTATAGACTGTAACACCTCAAAACCGTTTAGACCAGGCATTTCAACATCTAAAAAAATAAGATCCGGGTTTAGTGTATTAATTAGCTCTTTAGCTTCAGTTCCGTTTTTGGCAATACCTATAATTTGAAACGTTTCAGGATATACCCCCAACAAACGCTCTAAACGGTCGCGAGCAGATTGTTCGTCGTCAATAATTATAGTTGTATACTTAGCGCTCATAAGGTCTTAATGAATTATAATCAATAACAATTTCTATTTTCTTTTCGGGTTGATTTTGCCAATTTAATTTAGCGTTCGATTTATAACTTAAACGCAACAAATCGAATACCGATTGTAAGCCATGCCCACTAACTAAACCTTCAGGAAAATCTGGTCCGTTATCGTATACCGCAATCGCTAAACCCTTTTCAGTTTTAGTTATCACTAACTTTATAAAACCTTTGGTTTCCAGTTTAGAAATACCGTGTTTTACTGCATTTTCTACCAATGGTTGCAATAAAAACATAGGTAATGCTTCGTTCTCTAAATTTTCATCTATTTCAATGGTAAACTCCAAACGATCTCCAAACCGAATTTGTTCAATTTCGAGATAGGTCTGCACCATTTCAACCTCGTCTTTTACAGTGCTCATTTGTTTTCCTTGTCGGTTTATAGAATAGCGAAATAAATCGGATAACGACAAGGCCATTCGCTCTGTTTTATTGGCATCGGTATGCGATAACTCGGCAATAGAGTTTAAAGCATTGTATAAAAAATGCGGATTGATTTGAGACTGGAGCGATTTTAACTCGGCCTGAGTATTTAAAGCTTTAAGCTCACTTAATTCTACATCTTTTTGTTTAATAATATTATCGGAATAACTTTTTAAATACAACAAAACACCTCTTGCTATAGCCACTACTAAAGCAATAGCAAAAAAAGGGTTAATTATCACCATGACGTTTACACCTTCGTGGGTAATATATTTTGATACAACATAATAATAAACAGAAAACGGAATGACAATAGCAATAAACAGTAAACCAGATTTTAAAAATAATATGGTATAAAATTTCATACTTTCTTTAAGAAATAACTTTTCCAAACCCCAAATAAAAAATGAAACAACCAAACTTGGGGTTATTACCATAAATACCATCAACTTAAAAAAGTGAGACCAAGTTGAATAAATCAATAAATCAAGATTGGATAAATGATTGTATAAACCTTGCAATCCAACAATTCCTGAAAAAACAATTAAAGCAGGTATTAAAGAATTAAGGTAACTTACTTTAAAATAAGGATTAACAAAGAAATTTTTAGAAAAGACTACCAAACATAAAACCAATACGGCAATAATCATTGCTGATATCGTTTTTAGTTCGCTTGAACTTAAATAATGCATGGCAAATCGCCAGTTGTAATGGCTATACATATATTCTTCAAACTGTTGGTTGAAGTCTGGAGCATATAGTTTTTTTAACAAAAATTCATCTTGATATGTAAATACATAAGATTGCGGATAATACTCCTTAAAATTAAATACAGCACCAGGAACAGTAGATGTATTAGCCTGTGGGTTTTCCTTTATTTCGCATAAACTTCGAAGCATTTCATATTTTATTAACTTCGTTTTCTCCTCAAAACTTATTGTTTCATTAAATGCGAAGCGAATATTTGGCCAAGTGAAATAACTACCCCAACTCGCATAATCACTATAATCAGTTCTTTCAATATATGCTGTCGAATCTAACTGTGTTTTAATTAATTTTAGAGGTGCAAGTTTTTCAAAAGGCTTAACGTTATCAGAGCTAAATTGCATTCTAATGGCTGCATCCCATAAATCAATACGCCTAAAATTCCCTATTTTTTCTCCTGGATCGCTTTTATCTTTACTGGTAAACATAACATCGATAAAAACACCCGTGTAGTTACTAAAATAATCAATGGTTTTATGCGGCAGTAACGCCTTTAGTTCCTTTATAGTATTATTGACAGCCAAACTATCTTCCTTAGACGCATTATAAAGCGCAAACAATATTGGTGTTTGAAACCTCTTAATAAACTGCCCCATTCCATCATTTGTGGTGAGTCGGTCTTTTATATATTCCCAGTTTGGGTCTGCTGCTTTTTTTAAAAATTTATTTTGGGAAAAATCCCATTCTGGGTTATTTATCTTAGCTCTGGACAAATTATCTAAATACGGGTAGATAAAAATCCCTAGAAGCAATAAAATAAGTAATGTTGGTTTGATGTGTTTCATGGTCGTTGTGTTATATTATAACCACAAAACAACCTAAAACCCTTATACAAAGAAACCTTTTTCTGACGAACGGCACAGAGCTGGAATGAACGGTTTTTACTTTTCAATAGAATATTCTGCAGTTCTTACAACAGGAATACCTGATAAAGTAAGTCCTTCAAGCATCACTTTTACTTTAGTTTCTACCTTACTGTTATCATACTCAACTGCTACAACACCTTTATCATCAGGATGCACGTAAGGATTCCAGTATAGAGTATTTCTAATAACATCATTATTATTCAAATCGAACTCGGCATCTTCACCATAACTACCAGAATAAAACACACGGGCATCATAATACCCATCAACCGTTTTAGTAATGGAATGAAATTCCTTTTTAGGTTGATTATTAACCGAGCCTATTTTTGTATAAATTAAAATAACTCCATTACCTCCGTCAGGGCCAAAAATAGCAGCGCTGGGCCCTTTAAACACTTCTACCCGATCTACATTTTCAGGCATAATATAACTAATGTCTGCTGAAGAAAACACTGGAAATCCGTCGAGAATAATATGTGCCGGACCATTAAATCTCATAAAGCGAATGGTATCGTTGGTTACCAAAACACCCGGCACCAAAAATTGAATCAGTTGATAAATATTACTATATGGAGGCGTATCTTCATCTACATAATACTTATATTCCGGATTACCGTAATAACTAGGGGTTTCATCTTTCTTCTGGGCAATGATTTCAACTTCATCTAAAATATTTTCTGGAGATACTCCGTAGGCTATGTATTTGTTATAAACATGCTTTTTAATCGATTCCAATTCAAGCGTATCAACAAGGTCTTGCTGAAAAGCTTCATATTTAAAATTTGTAGACATCGGTTTAGATTCTAAGCTATCTAGCAACAACTCGCCTTTTCCTTTACCCTTTTCATTTCTGGTATTCACCATCATTGTGGTTTTTCCGGTATAACCAACATCTTTAAAACTGAAACGACCCATTGAATCTGAAATCTCACTAAACAACTGCATGCCTTCCTTTTCATTTAGTAAAGCCAACGTAATGTTATTATTTGGCTTTGGCTTACTTCCAAGTAATTGTTTCACCATTCCAGCTACAGAAAATCCTGTTTCTATGGCATACTTTGGTAATTTAGGATTCTCAGGCAATGTCTTCCATAAAAAATCGCGCCAACCTTGTGTTAACAACAAAAGATCTAAGCAAGCCAGTCGTTTGGAATTATTCCTATCAAAATAAAATGCCGGATTACGCACCTGTCCTTTAATATCAGACTCCATTAAAAAATAAGAACAAATATTTGTTCCGTATTTTGAAGTTTTGTTGACACTACTTTCATCTATACTCGCTAATGAAAAGCTTGCAGGTAAAGGTTGACCCGACTTGTTTTTTGAAACAACCTGGATTTCTACTTTTTCCTCTGGCTTGTAAACCTTCTTATTGGTTGTTAAGCTAATGTCTAAATCTTCTTCGTCTCTTTTATCTATATACACCAAACGTTCACTTTGTGGAAGGGCATTTTTATCGTAAATCGTTATCTGGCAAATCCCCTCTGGAATCTGGTCTTTCGGTAACTCGAAAGATACCTGCTGCGTGTTGAGTTGTATCTCTCCTTCAAAATAGGAAATCCCCCTAACTCTGGCCACTATGGCAACCGTTTCACCCTGATGCTCCTGAAATGTTTTTGCATTGGTTTTAATAGAAATAATATCCCTCCCCTTGATTTTTGAGGCTCCTATAAGAAACCCGCTTTCGCTAACTTTAGGTAGGGGTACTTCGATTGTTTTTCCATGTTCAGAAGTTATTTCAGCCTTTAATGAACTTTGTAAATCCGACTGAATTTGAAATTTACCCATACCCTCATGCAAACTGGCAAATAATGTTACCAATTCTCCTTTAGAATCGACAACTCTTCCCGTTACTTTTTGTGGATTTCCAAAATTATCCGACGCTTTAAAAGCTACAGTACTTATAACACCATCGACTAAATTTCCTCCTTCAGGAAAAAACTGAAATTGCAAAGCTTGTTTTATTTCTGGTTCGGTCTCTTCTTTAGTCTTCTTTCGTTGATTTTGCTTTTTGTTGGTTTCGCTTTTATTAGAATCATCGTTGAAAACATCAATAATTTCTATCTCCTTTTTAAAAACAAAATCGTCACCAAAATTTCGATCCCAGTTGGTATAAGCTCGCAATTGATAAACGCCCGGTTTTTTCACGCCTAAGGAATCCGTTAATTTAAAATCCCCATGACCTACTCCTTGTTCCAATCGTGTTTTATGTCGTGCAATAATTTTTGAATTGGGAGAAATCAACTCTACATACAAAATCTTACTTTGGTCTAAAAGCATGTGATTATAAGCCAAAACAGAATAGGCCTTATACCATAACGATTCACCAACGGTATAACAGGATCTGTCCGTATGCACATAAACCTTTTCTATGTTAGGAACTGTTGTTTTATCCTGCGCTTGAAGAAGTCCTGTGATTAAAACAAATAGACTAAGCAAAAAACATTTTAAGTTCTTGTTTTGTTGGTTTAACATGTTTAGTTTGTAAATAGGTTAGTTGCAATTTCTTAGACACTAAATGTAAGTAAAAGTTTAATTTTTAGGTAATCGGTAACCATAACTTATCACTTTTCCTATCTGAAAAAACATTTATAAGCCTGAAACGTAACTCGTGACAATATTTTTAGAGATATACAACTTGAAAACATCTATATTTGCAAATTATATCTAGGTTTAGATTTGATTTATGAAGAATATTAGAAACTTTTGCATTATTGCACATATAGATCACGGGAAAAGTACACTTGCAGATCGTTTATTAGATTTTACTGGTTCGGTAACTGAAAGAGAAAAACAAAACCAGTTATTAGATAATATGGATTTAGAGCGCGAGCGTGGAATTACTATTAAATCGCACGCCATTCAAATGGACTACGTTTACGAAGGTGAAAAATACACTTTAAACCTTATTGACACTCCTGGCCACGTCGATTTCTCATACGAGGTATCTCGATCTATTGCAGCTTGTGAAGGTGCACTTCTTATTGTTGATGCAGCCCAAAGTATTCAGGCCCAAACCATATCTAACCTGTATTTGGCTTTAGAAAACGACCTGGAGATTATTCCAGTTCTAAATAAAGTCGATTTACCAAGTGCCAACCCAGAAGAAGTAACCGACGATATTGTAGATTTATTAGGTTGCGATCCTGAAGATGTTGTTCACGCCAGTGGAAAAACAGGTTTTGGTGTCGACAACATTTTAAAAGCTATTATCGAGCGTATTCCAGCACCAAAAGGAGATCCGAATGCGCCGCTTCAAGCCTTAATTTTCGACTCTGTTTACAACACCTTTAGAGGTATTGAAACTTATTTTAGAGTATTTAATGGTGAAATTAAAAAAGGCCAGCACATTCAATTCGTTGCAACCGGTAAAGACTATTATGCCGATGAAGTTGGAACGTTAAAACTAACTCAAGTTGCTAAAAAAGATATTAAAACCGGAGATGTTGGCTATCTTATTACAGGTATTAAAACCGCAAAAGAAGTAAAAGTTGGTGATACCATTACTGATTTTGAAAGACCAACACAAAATATTGTAGAAGGTTTCGAAGATGTAAAACCAATGGTATTCGCCGGAATTTACCCTGTAGATACTGAAGATTACGAAGAATTACGTGCCTCAATGGAAAAACTACAGTTAAATGATGCTTCGTTAGTTTTCCAACCGGAAAGCTCGGCAGCATTAGGGTTTGGTTTCCGTTGTGGATTCTTAGGAATGCTTCACATGGAAATTATTCAGGAGCGTTTAGAACGTGAATTCGATATGACGGTAATTACAACCGTGCCTAACGTATCGTACCATGCGTTTACTAACAAAAATCCTGACCAAACCATTATTGTAAACAACCCGTCAGATTTACCAGATCCTTCAACTTTAAATCGCGTTGAAGAACCCTATATTAAAGCGACCATCATTACCAAATCAGACTTTATTGGTAACGTTATGTCGTTGTGTATCGAAAAGCGTGGTATTGTAACCAATCAAACCTATTTAACTCCTGAACGAGTAGAATTATCATTTGAAATGCCTTTAGCTGAAATTGTATTCGATTTCTACGATCGATTAAAAACCGTATCTAAAGGTTATGCATCTTTCGATTACCACCCAATTGGTATGAAACCATCTAAATTAGTACGTTTAGACATCTTATTAAATGCTCAACCTGTTGATGCGCTTTCAGCCTTAATTCATGCTGAAAACGCACAAACTATCGGGCGAAAAATGTGTGAAAAATTAAGAGAACTTATACCTCGTCAGCAGTTCGATATTCCAATTCAGGCAGCTGTTGGAGCCAAAATTATATCTCGTGAAACCATCAAAGCTTTACGTAAAGACGTAACAGCAAAATGTTATGGTGGAGATATATCTCGTAAGCGTAAATTACTTGAAAAACAGAAAAAAGGTAAAAAGCGTATGAGACAAGTTGGTAACGTTGAAATTCCTCAGCAAGCATTTATGGCGGTATTAAAGCTTAACGACTAACATTTATGTAATCAGCACGCGTTTTTATAAGAAATTATTATTGATATTTTTGAATTATTTCGATAATGTAATTTTTTCTTTAAAAATGAACGTATGTTAAAAAAGTGGACAATATTTTTGTAAGTTTATAACAAAGCAAAAATATTTAATGACTATTTTACATATAAGTGCAGAATGTTATCCCGTTGCTAAGGTAGGCGGATTGGCTGATGTTGTCGGTGCTTTACCAAAATATCAAAACAGTGCAAACAACACATCACAGGTTATCATGCCGTTTTATGATAACAAGTTTACTCAAGAAAATACGTTTTCTTCAGTTTATGATGCACAGCTAAATCTAGGCGATTCGGTTTTCGATTTCCAGATTTTAGTTCTAAAAGATAAGCCATTAGATTTTGATGTCTTTTTCGTTAATATTCCCGATTTGTTATTTAAAGATTATGTGTATTCTTTTGATGATACCGAGCGTTTTTTAGCATTTCAAATAGGAGTATTAGACTGGTTGCTAACCTGGCATGATTACCCGGATATTATACACTGTCACGACCACCATACTGGTTTGGTGCCATTCATGCTTCAGGAAAGTTATAAATACGAAGCTTTTAGAAAAATTCCGAATCTTATTACTATTCATAATGCGCAATATCAAGGCTGGTTTTCGCATGATAAGGTAGGCTTGATTCCTCCTTTCAACTTTGATCATGTGGGATTACTGGATTGGGGAAATCAAATCAATCCTCTGGCAGCAGGTATAAAATGTGCCTGGGGGGTTACTACGGTATCGCCTAGTTACATGGAAGAATTAAAACAGGCGGCCAATGGCTTAGAAAGCTTATTAAGTGCCGAAAGCCCAAAATGCACAGGAATTTTAAATGGCATAGACACCAATGTCTGGAATCCGGAAACCGATACTTACATTGTAAAAAATTATTCGATTAAAACAGTTGATGAAGGTGCTGCTGTCAATAAAAAACACCTGTGCGACACCTTTAATTTAGACTTTAAAAAACCTTTGTTTGCTTTTATTGGCAGACTGGTAGACGAAAAAGGATCAGATCTGTTTCCTGAAGTCTTTAAAATAGCACTCGAAAAAGACAACCTTTCTATTTTATTACTGGGATCGGGAAGTAAAACTACCGAATCTCAATTACAAGATTTAAAACCAGACTTTGCTGGCACCTATAACGCATTTATAGGTTACGATGAAAAGTTATCACATATCATTTATGCCGGGGCCGATTTTTTACTAATGCCCTCTCGTGTTGAGCCTTGTGGCTTAAATCAAATGTATGCACTGCGATATGGAACCATTCCTATTGTAAGAAGCATTGGCGGTTTAAAAGATACCGTAACTGATATTAATGAAAAAGACGGCTTTGGTATTTGCCATCCAAATACAACCGTTTCAGAAATAACCGAAGCTATAGATAGAGCTATTACCCTATTTAAAGACCAACCAAACTATAAAGGCATTAGAAGCAAGATTATGGCCATCGACCATTCTTGGGACGCTTCTGCTGAAGAATACATTAATTTATATAACACATTAAAAACTAGCCAGCAATGATTAACAACAAGGTTTTAGCCATCATACTTGGTGGTGGACAAGGATCTAGATTACACCCATTAACGCAACAGCGCTCAAAACCGGCAGTACCTATCGCCGGAAAATACAGGTTGGTCGATATTCCTATTTCTAACTGTATTAATGCAGACATTAAGCGTATGTTTGTCTTAACACAATTCAATTCTGCTTCATTAAATCGCCACATTAAAAACACATACCACTTTAGTTTTTTCAGTAGCGCGTTTGTCGATGTATTGGCTGCAGAACAAACTCCAGACAACAAAGGTTGGTTTCAAGGAACAGCAGATGCCGTTCGCCAAAGTATGCACCACGTATTAAGGCACGATTTCGAATACGCGTTAATTTTATCTGGTGACCAGCTTTACCAGATGGATTACGACAAAATGATTGATGCTCACGAAAAATGTGGAGCAGAAATCTCTATTGCTACCATTCCAGTGAACGCAAAAGATGCTACTAGTTTTGGTATTTTAAAATCGGATGAAGAAAGTATAATAACGGCATTCATAGAAAAACCAGATGCCAGTTTGTTACCGGATTGGACATCGGAGGTTAGTGATGAAATGAAAGCTGAAGGCAGAAATTACCTGGCTTCTATGGGTATTTATATCTTCAATCGCGATTTATTAATCAAATTAATGAATGATGAATCGACTATCGATTTTGGTAAAGAAATCATTCCACAGTCTATTGCAGAACATAAAACCTTAAGTTATCAGTATGAAGGCTACTGGACCGATATTGGAACTATTGAATCTTTCTTTGAAGCTAATATTAGTTTAACGGCTAACATTCCTAAATTCGATTTATACGACGAAAACAGACGTATTTATACGCATGCCAGAATGTTGCCAACAACAAAACTTGCCGGAACCACATTAGACAAAGCCGTTATTGCTGAAGGATGTATTATTGCAGCTGCAAAAATTGAAGAATCGGTTATTGGTATTCGCGCACGCATAGGTAAGGAATCTACGGTAATTAAAACTTATATGATGGGTAACGATTATTATGAAACCCTTCAGGAAATAGAAGAAAAAGACATTAAAATATTATTAGGTATTGGCGAACGATGCTTTATTAAGAATGCTATTTTAGACAAAAACTGTCGTATTGGAGACGATGTAAGAATTAATGGCGGTGACCATCTTGAAGACACCGAAAACGATATGTACGCAGTAAGAGACGGCATTGTAGTCGTAAAAAGTGGCGCAACTATACCTAACGGATTTGTAATATAATATATGGCTCAAACAAAAGTTTATAGTCTTTTCACAGACTTCGATATCAATTTATTTAAAGCTGGTAAACACTATAGGCTTTACGAAAAATTTGGCTCACATTTAGTAACAGTTGATGGCATTGAAGGCACCTACTTTGCGGTATGGGCACCAAGCGCCAAACGCGTATCTGTTATTGGTGACTTTAACTTCTGGACCGAAGGCGAACATGAATTAAATGTTCGTTGGGATAGTAGCGGTATTTGGGAAGGTTTTATTCCGTTTGTTGGCAAAGGAAATCTTTATAAATACAAAATTGAAAGTCACAATCAGGGTATTAAAACTGAAAAGGCCGATCCGTATGCCAGACGTTGCGAACATCCACCAAAAACAGCGTCGATAGTTTGGGACGATAACTACAAATGGAAAGATGCCGACTGGATGAAAACCCGTAAAAAGCACAATGCTTTAAACGCGCCATACTCGGTTTATGAAGTTCATTTAGGATCCTGGAAACGCAATGTTGAAGAAGACCGTTCGCTTTCATATTTCGAATTGGCAGACGAACTGGTAAATTATGTTAAGGAGATGAACTTTACTCACGTAGAGCTCATGCCGGTTATGGAGTTCCCTTACGACCCATCATGGGGTTATCAGATTACAGGGTACTTCGCTCCTACCTCACGTTATGGTTATCCGGAAGAATTTAAATATTTAGTTGATAAATTACATCAAAACGATATAGGAATCATTTTAGACTGGGTGCCTTCACATTTTCCTGAAGACGCCCATGGTCTAGGGTTTTTCGATGGTTCAAACCTATACGAACATCCTGATAAGCGCAAAGGTTATCATCAGGACTGGAAGAGTTTAATCTTTAATTACGGTCGTAATGAAGTGAAATCTTTCCTGATTAGTAATGCTATTTTCTGGCTGGAACAATACCACGCCGATGGTCTGCGTGTTGATGCTGTAGCCTCGATGTTATTCTTAGATTATTCTCGTGAAGACGGCGAATGGGAACCAAATATTTTCGGAGGCAGGGAAAATCTGGAAGCCATCGAGTTCATGAAAGAACTGAATAAAGAAATTTACGCTTCATTCCCTGACGTACAAACCATCGCCGAAGAGTCAACAGCTTTTCCAGGCGTTTCTAAACCTGTTTTCCTTGGCGGATTAGGTTTTGGTATGAAATGGATGATGGGCTGGATGCACGATACTCTTGAATATTTCTCAAAAGATCCGGTGTATCGCAAATACCATCAAAACGACATCACCTTTAGTTTGGCTTATGCCTTTTCTGAAAATTTTATGTTGCCGCTGTCTCATGACGAAGTGGTTTATGGTAAAAATTCCATTTTAGGCCGTATGCCTGGTGATGAATGGCAACGCTTTGCTAACCTTAGAGTTTTATTTGGATATATGTTTACGCATCCGGGTACAAAACTGTTATTTATGGGTGGTGAAATTGGTCAGTATAACGAATGGGATTTCCAGGGCAGTTTAAACTGGAACCTTCTGGAATTCGATCCGCATAGAAACTTCCAAAATTATTATAAAGCCTTAAATACACTATACAAAAACACGCCGGCATTATTTGAAAAAGGTTTTTCTCATGATGGTTTCCAATGGATAAATTACGGAGACCATGAAAACTCGGTGATTTCATATATCAGAAAAGGTGAAAACCCGGAAGAAAATGTTGTAGTGGTTTGTAATTTAACACCAACAATTCATAAAAAATATCGCATTGGTTTACCGGTACCCGGAAAAATTAAAGAGATATTTAATAGTGATGATGAGGCCTTTGGTGGTAGCGGTGTTTTAAATTCTAGAGCAATTACCATTAAAGATAAACCTTGGAACGGAAAAGATTATTCAGCCGAAATTACCTTGGCACCGCTAGCCATTTCTGTTTTCAAGTTTAACTAACCAAAACGTTTTCGTTACACATTACGCAATTATATTACTGATATGTTGCGCTTTACGCAATTTGTGTCTTATATTTTTGCTGATTATAGCCCATTAGAAATCAATTGTTTTAGTACTTTTAATGATGCACATACTAAAGTTATAATTTTATGATTTTAAATACAGAATTAGAGTATAAAGGAAACTTGTTTCCGTCCAATATAATTTCCTACGAAAAAAATCTTGACACCCTTTATTTCACTTCGCAAAACGGAGTAATTTTACAAATAACTGTCATTCGCGACAGTGTATTGCGTTTTCGATATACCACCACTGGTATTTTTGAAAACGACTTTTCTTATGCGATTACCAAATATGCCAGTAGAGGGTACAACCATTTAGAAGTTAAGGAAGAGGAAGATAAATACATCATCATCACCTCAAAACTAAAGTGCCATATTAACAAAGCTGATTTGAGAAATGCTATTTACGAAGCACAAACCAACGAACTGCTTTGTGAAGACGAATTAGGTTTCCACTGGGAAGAAAGCTATGAGTTTGGCGGCGATATTGTAAAAATGTCTAAGGTAGCTCAGGAAGGCGAAAGTTACTACGGTTTGGGTGATAAACCAGCCGATGTAAATTTAAAAGGAAAACGCTTTGAAAACTGGGTAACCGACTCGTATGCCTACGGAAAATATACCGATCCTATTTATAAAACCATTCCATTCTACACCGCGCTTCATCATAAAAAGTCCTATGGTATTTTCTTCGATAATACCTTCAGATCGTATTTCGATTTTTGTCAGGAGCGTCGTAATGTTTCCAGTTTCTGGGCACAGGGTGGTGAAATGAATTACTATTTCATCTATGGTCCTGAAATGTCTGAAGTGGTTGCGAATTATACCGATTTAACCGGAAAACCACATCAATTACCGCCGCTTTGGGCCTTAGGTTATCACCAATGTAAATGGAGTTATTATCCTGAAGCGAAAGTAAAAGAAATCACCAATAAATTCAGAGAGCTAAAAATTCCTTGTGATGCTATTTACTTAGACATCGATTATATGGAAGGATTCAGATGTTTCACATGGAGTAAGGAATATTTCCCGGACCCAAAACGCATGGTTAAAGAACTGGCTGATGACGGCTTTAAAACCATTGTGATTATCGATCCGGGCATTAAAATCGATAAGGAGTATTCGGTGTTTAAAGAAGGACTGGAAAACGATTATTTCTGTAAACGCGCCGACGGTCCATACATGAAAGGAAAAGTATGGCCGGGAGAGTGTTATTTCCCCGATTTTACGAACCCTGAAGTTCGTGAGTGGTGGTCCAACCTTTTCAAGGAATTAATTGAAGAAATAGGGGTTAAAGGTGTTTGGAATGACATGAATGAGCCTGCTGTAATGGATGTACCAGGAAAATCATTTCCAGACGACGTAAGACACGATTACGAAGGTAACCCTTGTTCTCATAGAAAAGCACATAATATTTACGGTATGCAAATGGCAAGAGCCACCTATCAGGGGCTTAAAAAGTTCGCTTATCCTAAACGTCCGTTTGTTATTACACGTGCTGCTTATTCCGGAACGCAGCGATACACCTCAAGTTGGACAGGCGATAATGTGGCTTCCTGGGAGCATTTATCGATTGCCAATATTCAGGCACAACGTATGTGTATGTCCGGATTCTCGTTTATAGGTTCAGATATTGGTGGATTCGCTGAACAACCTAACGGTGAACTTTACGCCCGTTGGATACAATTAGGTATTTTTCATCCGTTTTGCAGAACACACTCTTCTGGAGATCATGGCGACCAAGAACCATGGACCTTTGGTAAAAACATTACCAATGTGGTTCGTAAATTCATTGAATTAAGATATCAGCTTCTACCCTATTTATACACCGCTTTTTGGCGCTATGCTGAAGAAGGCATTCCTATCTTAAAATCGTTGGTTTTATACGACCAGCAAGATACCCATACCCACTACAGAAGCGATGAGTTTATTTGTGGTGAAAAAATACTGGCATGCCCTATTTTAGAGCCTAATGCTAAAGGGCGACGCATGTATTTTCCAGCCGGAGAATGGTATAATTTCTGGACTGACGAAATTGTGGAAGGCGGACAAGAACTTTGGGTTGACGCCGATTTAGACAGTATGCCAATCTTTATTAAATCAGGTGCTTTAATCCCTAAATATCCTGTTCAGCAATATGTAGGAGAAAAAGAAATTGAGGAGTTAAAACTGGATGTATACTTTAAAATTGGAAAAGAAACCTCTCAGGTTTACGAAGATGCTCACGATGGCTACGATTATATAAAAGGCAGATATAGCTTAAGAAACTTCACCTTAACAGGTAAAACAACCGAGCTTATTATACAGCAACATAAATTAGGTAAGTATACCACACCGTATGATACCTTTAAACTGCAATTACACGGTTTGCCTTTTAAAATTAAAAAAGTGATTATCGATAAAGTAGAATATTCTTTTAAAGATATTAAACTTAACGGCGATAATTCTTTTATTATCAACAAGGACTTTACCGACTTACATATTTTATAAACTCCACACAAAAACAAGTTGAAAACAAAAAAACGCTGGAATTAACCAGCGTTTTTTTATTCTAAACATCAATAGATTCATAGGGTTTACCCAAGTAGACCAGTTTGAACTCTTTTTCTATCTTAAATTCTTTAGTAAGAGTACAAATAATGTGTAATTCACCATCACGATCCTTAACGAATAAAGGAATCGCCTTTTGCTCTCTGTTTAACTTATCAATCTTCTTAAGATATTCTTCTTTTGTATTGATATTAATTTCATGAATTACCGGATAATCTCTGGCTACCTCACTGAAGTTAATAAAATCATCTTTAGTAGAGAAAATCGTATCTAACGAAATATCCTCCTGATTTTTAATTTCCTGAGATGAAATCAAGCGGTAAGATCCGCGCTCTCCCAAATGGTCTTTAAATTTACTAATACTGTATTTGTTAATCTCATCACTTCCTGTAAACGCCAGTAAATAGCCTATATCACTTAATTCCACATCATTCGTTAAATCTTCCGAATAAATATTCGCCTGCATCGCATCTAAATCCAAGTTTTTTGCCTTTTCGATATTATCCAGGTTGTTATCAATTAACACCACATGACGGGCGTTTTGTTTTAAATATCTCGCTATAATTCTGGACGCTTCAGAAGCACCAATTATTAAAATACCTTTGCTGGCTTTTAAATAAACCCCTATCCATTTGGCTACATATCTTGCCGATGCTGCATTTAAAAGCACCGTAACCAATACTGTTGTAAATACTAAAGGCGTAATATATTCTGCATAAGGTTCACCACGTAAGGTCAATTTTGTCCCAAATAACGAGGCAATACCAGCGGCAACAATACCTCTTGGTCCTACCCAGCTTATAAAGGCTTTTTCGTTGAATTTAAGGCCCGAATTTGCACAGCTTAAGAAAACACCTAATGGTCGTAAAACAAAAATGATAATTGCCATGAGTAATACCGTTTTCCAATTGTATACGATTAATAAATCTTCCAGATTTATATTTGCCGATAGCAATATGAACAAAATAGATATAAGTAATACACTCAACGATTCTTTAAAGTAAAGCAGCTCCTTTAGGTTTGGCAATTTACTATTTCCAAGCACCATTCCCATAACCACAACTGCTAAAAGTCCGGATTCATGGGCGAATATATCAGACTCTACAAATACCAAAAGCACAACAGATAAAGCAGTAACATTCAGCAAATAATGAGGAATCAGCTTTTTCTTAATAGAGAAATAAAGAATCAACGCTGCTGTGGTTCCAAAAGAAATACCTACAATTACAATTTTACCAAACTCTATTATAGCCTGAAGCGTATATCCATTAGTTTCTTCAATACTAATGAACTCAAACATTAAAACCGCTGCTAAAGCTCCTATTGGATCAATTAAAATACCTTCCCATTTTAATACGGTTGAAATTTCCTTTTTAAGCGGAATATTTCTCAATATCGGAGCGATAACTGTTGGTCCGGTAACGATAATGAGTGCAGAAAACAAAAACGACACCTCCCAGCTTAATCCGAATATAAAATGCGCTGCCAAACCACCTCCAATAAATGTGATAAGTCCACCAACACTAATTAATTTTAAGATAACGGGACCTACTTTTGAAATTTCATTTCGCTTCAAAGTCAGTCCTCCTTCAAACAGAATAATACCAATAGCTAAGGATACAAAACTGTACAGACTGTCGCCCGGAAATAAGCCTTTATCTCCATTCCAAACCGGCTCGATCCACTTACTACCATCTGCAGAAAATAAAGTAGAAATGGGTCCAACAAAAAGCCCTATAAGAATTAGGGGTAAAATTGCCGGAAGTTTCATCCTCCACGCAACCCATTGTGACAATATTCCTAAAATTACAATACCCGAAAGTTCTATCATGTACAATTTCTTTTACCAAATACAAGAGCAAAATATTAAAAAATGAGTACTAAACACCTATGTTTCTGTGGTTATTTACAAAAATTTCGGATATTTATAATATACCGTTTAAACTAAATAGGCTTTTATGGAAGGATTTGATATTTTAAACCTCTTCTTTGTTCTGCTTTCTGCTTGGGGAGCCGGAGCCTTAATTAAACGTATAGGGTATCCTGCTATTTTAGGCGAACTATTAATTGGAATCATTATTGGTCCACCATTACTGGGTCTTGTAGAAACCTCAAGTACCTTAACCATTCTATCTGAAGCTGGTGTAATTCTACTTATGGCTTACATTGGAATGGAAATTAACTTCAAAGATTTAGGGAAAGCTTCCTGGGCAGGACTTCTTGCCGCTATTGGTGGTTTCGTCGTTCCGTTTGCTTTGGGGTATTATGTTGTAACTTTATCTGGAGGGACGAGTGTAGCCGGGCTTTTTGTAGGTATTGCCGTTGGCGTTACTTCTTTAGCTACTAAAAGTCGAATTTTGGTAGACCTAAACTTATTAGATACCAGAATTGCTTATGTTTTAATGGCTGGTGCGCTATTTTCTGACACCTTAGCTCTTATTATTTTTGCCGGATTGTCAAGTTTTATAGATGCAGGCTCTGTGAATATGACTGAAATAGTCTTCATCAGTGGAAAAATAATCCTGTTCTTTTTATTCTCAACATTATTCGGACTTTATCTATTACCAAAACTTATAAAATGGCTAGAAACTAAAAAAATTGACAACCGAACGTTTTACTTTACGCTTTTACTGCTCATTGTTTTTGGATTATCTGAATTAGCTGAGCTTGTTGGACTTCATGGTATTTTGGGAGCTTTTATGGCAGGATTGTTTGTTAAAGATGATCTCTTCAATAAAAAAATAAGTAAAGACATTTCTAACGTTTTCCATGATGTTTCAGTAGGTTTTATGGCTCCCATTTTTTTCGTTACCGCCGGATTTCACGTTTCTCTTGATGTTTTTCAAACCGATTTAAATCTTTTACTTCTTATTCTGGCAGCTGCATTTATTGGAAAAATTGTTGGAACCATTATATTTTATTTACCTAGCGGATATGGCTGGCGAGAAGGTTTGGCTGTTGGAACAGGAATGAATGGTCGAGGTGCTGTAGAAATTGTGATTGCAGGCATTGGTTTGCAAAAAGGCGTTATTACACAGGAAATATTTTCAATCCTTGTGTTTATGGCTATTTTAACTACGCTCTCGGTACCTCTGTTTTTAACATGGTCTACAAACTGGTTAAAAAAACGAGGGGAACTGGTGAAACAATATTCCAAAAAAGGATATCTCATTTTAGGAGCTAATCCATTAGGTTTACTTCTTGGGGAACACTTAAAAGCCAGTGATAAAATCACCTTTATTGATGCTAATAAAGTAGTATCGGAACAGGCAGAAACCAAAGGATTCAAATGTATACATGGTAATGTGTTAGAGGAAACAACATTAACCGAAGCCTCTGCTAAAGATTACAGAACATTTATTGCCATCACTGAAAATACTGAAATCAATCTATTAGCCTCTCAATTAGCGAACGATAATTTTTATGTTCCCGAAAAATATGTTGTTATCTGCCCTAATGAAAATAAAGAAGGCGCAGGAGTTAGCCTGTTAGGAGCCGCATCTACCCTATTTGCCAGTCGAACAGATATAAAACCCTGGATAGAAAAAATTCAGTCTTCAAATTACAAAGAAGTTCAGGTTAAAATAACAAAAGAAACAACTACCCGTTTATGGGTTAAATCTCAATTACAAAAAGATAAAAACATGCTACCCCTTGTTATAATTGATACCAACGGAAACAAACGCCCTTTTGGATATAATGATAGTTTAGAAGTCCGTGAGTCTGTCATTTATATTGAATAACTGCTCAAAAGGAACAGTAACTTTTAAATTCCATTTTAAGTTAATGGTTTAAAAAGCAGTACTCATAGCCATAACATTATGTTATTTAATTCATAATATATTCTTAACATTTTTAAGCAATTAGTCTATTTTTAGTAATTTGCACCACTTATGAAGTTATACCCAATAAACGCTGGTAATTTTAAGCTGGATGGTGGTGCTATGTTTGGTGTTGTTCCAAAGTCTATATGGCAAAAAACCAACCCTGCCGATGCTAACAATATGATTGATATTGCTGCACGCTGTTTACTTGTTGAAGACGGCGATCGATTGACGTTAATCGATACCGGAATGGGTAACAAACAATCAGATAAATTTTTCGGATATTACCACTTATGGGGTGATGATAGCATCGATAAATCCTTAAAACAATACGGATTTCATCGCGATGATATTACCGATGTGTTTTTAACGCATTTACATTTCGACCATAGTGGTGGTGCTATCCAATGGAATAAAGACCGTACCGGTTACGAGCCTGCCTTTAAAAATGCGCAATTCTGGAGTAATGAAAACCACTGGCAATGGGCTGTGAATCCAAATCGTAGAGAACAGGCTTCATTTTTAAAAGAAAACTTACTACCTATGGAAGAAAGCGGACAATTAAAGTTTACTTCGCTTCCTAAAGGTGATCTTTTAAAACAATCGGAATTGGGTTTCGACATCTTTTTTGCCGACGGCCACACCGAAAAACAAATGATTCCGCTTATTCAATATCAAGGTAAAACCATTGCTTTTATGGCAGATTTACTACCAACAGTAGGCCATTTACCTTTACCATACGTGATGGGTTACGATACCCGACCGTTATTAACTCTTGATGAAAAGGAAAAATTCTTAAACCTCGCAGCAGACCAAAACTTCTACTTGTTTTTAGAGCACGATGCACACAACCAGATTATCACGGTTCAGCATACCGAAAAAGGTGTTCGATTAAATGAAGTCTTCACTGCCGAGGATATATTCAAATAAAAAATTAGATTAAATTAATTACAATCAAAATGAAAACAATTCAAAGATTATCATTAACGGTTACAGCAACTGCCATATTATCTGGTTGCGGTGGCTCTAGTTTTATATCAACTCCTGTTGAAAATGTCGATTCTTCGCCATTAAAAGTTTCTGAATTAACCGAAAAAGAAAAACACACTTGGGGACATTTAGATTTAGTAAAAGATACCATTCCTGGAATGAGTGTTGAAAAAGCATACGAAGAGTTACTTAAGAATAAAAAAGGAGCTAGTGTTATCGTTGCGGTTATCGATTCTGGTATTGATATTGACCATGAAGATTTAAATGATGTGATTTGGACTAACGAAGATGAAATTCCTGGAAACGGTATTGACGACGATAAAAACGGTTACATTGATGATGTTCACGGATGGAATTTCTTAGGTGATGGTTACGACGAGCAATTAGAGCTTACTCGTATTGTTGCTAAAGGAGATACAAGTAACCCACAATACGCTGCTGCTAAAGCTGAATACGACGAAGAATTCCAAAAATGGAATGACAGAAAAATGCGTTATGAGCAAATTTATGCGCAGTTAAAAGCTGCCGATGAAACATTTGCTAAACATTTTGGTAAAGCAGATTATACAAAAGAAGACATTAACGCTATTGGCGCTACAACTGACGAAGATTTAAACAAAGCTGTACAAATGGCTAAGTTCATGTTCGGTAACGGTTTAGATTCTATTCAAGAAGCTAAAGAAGAAATTAACAGTGGTTTAGAGCACTTTGCTGATCGTTTAAACTACAACCTAAACGTGAACTTTAACGGTCGTGTTACTGGTGATAATCCAGATGACATGTCGACAAAATTCTATGGTAACGGAAACGTTAAACCTGTAAAAAAATCAGAAAGTCACGGTACACACGTAGCTGGTATTATTGCTGCCGAGCGTGGTAATGGTTTAGGTGTAGACGGTGTTGCAAACAACGTACAAATTATGTCTGTAAGAGCTATTCCAAATGGTGATGAGTACGACAAAGATATCGCTTTAGCTATTCGTTATGCTGTAGATAACGGAGCAAAAGTAATTAACGGAAGTTTTGGAAAAAGCTATTCTCCACACAGCGACTGGGTTCGTGAAGCTATTAAATATGCTGCAGATCACGATGTAGTTTTTGTTCATGCTGCTGGTAACGAAAGTAAAGATGTTGATGTAAAACCTAACTTCCCTGACGATAACGTAAACTATGTTGAAATTGCAAACAACTACATTAGAGTTGGTGCTTTAGAGCCTAAATACGGATCAGGTTTATTAGCTGGTTTCTCTAACTACGGTAAAAAGAATGTAGACGTATTTGCTCCTGGTGCTAAAATTTACTCTACAACTCCAGAAAATGAATACGATACTAAAGGAGGTACATCTATGGCTGCTCCTGCTGTAGCTGGTGTTGCTGCTTTAATTCGTTCTCATTTCCCCGATTTAAATGCAGGTCAGGTAAAACAAATTATCTTAGATTCTGGTTTACCATTAAACCTTAAAGTTGTTGTTGCTGGTGATACTAACGATGTTAGACCATTTAGCGAGTTAACAACTTCTGGTAGAATAGTTAACGCTTACAATGCATTAATTATGGCTGCTAAAGAATCTTCAGCTAAATAAAAGAAGATATTCTATACAAAAAAAGAGGCTTGAGCCTCTTTTTTTGTATAGACCTTTTGGTATTTTGTTCAAAGAACAGTACGTTTAACTACTCAATTAAAAATCCCCCTGATGAAACAATTTTTTATCTCTATTTTAAGCTTATCTTTACTGGCATCTTGTGGTGGTTCTAAAGAATATGCTACCATTACACCAACTGTACCGGTAATACAGAATACACCGGCTACGTCAACATACTGGCAACAACATGTAGATTACACTATGGATATTGATATGGATGTAAACAACTATCAATACAAAGGAAAGCAAACCTTAGTTTACACAAATAATTCTCCAGATGTTTTAAATAAAGTTTTTTACCATTTATATTTTAATGCCTTTCAACCAGGAAGTGAAATGGACGTACGTTCTCGTACTATTGCCGATCCTGATGGTCGTGTAAAAGATCGCATTAGTAAACTTGGGCCAGATGAAATCGGATACATTAAAGTAAACTCATTAAAACAAAATGGCTCAGCTTTAACTTACGATACTGTTGGAACAGTTTTAGAAGTTAACCTGGACAAACCTATTCAACCAGGTGAAAGCGTAACTTTCGACATGGTTTACGATGCACAAGTACCTGTGCAAATTCGTCGAACAGGACGTAACAACAACGAAGGCGTAGCACTTTCAATGTCTCAATGGTATCCTAAATTAGCTGAATACGATTACGAAGGCTGGCACACCGACCCATATATTGGTCGTGAATTTCACGGCGTTTGGGGTAATTTCGATGTTACACTTCACATTGATAAAAACTATGTAGTAGGAGGAACCGGATACCTTCAAAACCCAAATGAAATAGGGTATGGGTATGAAACATCTACGGTAAATCGTCCAACTGGCGATAAATTAACCTGGCATTTTGTTGCCCCTAATGTGCATGATTTTACTTGGGCTGCCGATCCTGAATATAACCACGACACCATGCAGGTTCCTAATGGGCCACTTTTACATTTCTTATACAAGAAAACCATGGCTAAGGATAAGCTTGATAACTGGAAAAAACTTCAGAAAAAAGCCGTTGAGTTGATGCAATTTTACAGTGCTAATGTTGGGCAATATCCTTATAAACAATACTCAGTTATTCAAGGTGGTGACGGCGGAATGGAGTATGCCATGTGTACCTTAATTCTTGGGGAAGGTACTTTTGATGGCTTATTTGGTGTAACAGCTCACGAAATGGCACACACCTGGTTTCAGTTTTTATTAGCAACTAACGAGTTAACAAACTACTGGATGGATGAAGGGTTCACGGAATATTTTGGTGAATTAGCCGGAAGTCAAATTTTAAATACTTCTTTTGAAGAAGCGACACAACGTGTATATAAAGTGTATTTTTCGTATGCTAAATCAGGAACAGAGCAACCACAAACCACCCACGCCGACAGATTCAACTTCAACCGTTCATCATCTATTGCAGCGTACTATAAAGGGTATGTGTTTTTAAATCAGTTGGCTTATGTTATTGGTGAAGAGAATCAAAAAGAAACCATAAAACAATATTTTAAAGACTGGTCTTTTAAACACCCAACACGTACCGATTTTATCAGAGTAGCTGAAAAAGTTTCAGGTCTAGAGTTAGACTGGTACTTAAACGACTGGACGCGCACCACAAATACCATCGATTATGGTGTGAAAGTGATTAACGGAGATAATGTTATTCTTGAACGTATTGGTTTAATGCCAATGCCTATTGATTTAACAGTAACCTACACCGATGGAACAACTGAAGATTTTTACATTCCGTTACAAATGATGCGCGGTGAAAAACCAACTTCAGCAACCATTGCTGCAGACTGGGCATGGGCGTATCCTGTGTATACTCTAAAAGCAAATAAAGCAGTTAAATCGGTTCAAATCGACCCTAAAAACATGATGGCGGATATTAACAGAGAAAACAATAAAATGTAAAGGTTAAACCCTTTTTTTAATCATATTCAAAAGGCTTCTTTTTAATTAAAGAGGCCTTTTTTTATAAATATTATGCTATAACACTTTATTTTTTAATACCTTCGTCTTGTAAACTTTAGGGGTGTTCTAAAATGAATTTAGAACTGAGACATACCCTTTGAACCTGATACGGTTAGTACCGTCGAAGGGAAAAGTTGAATAGACTGTTGCAATACGGGCTAGCGCACCTTTTCATAAATACGCTTCACCTCGTGGAGTGTCTTTTTTCAAAGTCTTTATTTCCTCTTTGGTTTACAATATAAAATGTATTGTAAATGATAACTATTCAACTAAACGAACGTAAATTAAATATTGATACCAACATCAATATTTCTCAATTACTGCTTCAGGAAAACTATCCACAAATTGGCATTGCTGTAGCCATTAATCAGCAGATTATTTCGAAAGTCAATTGGGCAAATCAACTACTGCAAGACGGCGATAATATTCTCATCATTCAAGCTACCCAAGGCGGATAATTAACTTTGAAAACCACAACCCATGAAAAAAAAAGACACCGCGCCTAAACAAGGACAAATTACAAGGCACCCGTTTCCTAACTCCAAAAAAATTTACGTTTCAGGAAAAATCCATCCACAAATAAAAGTGGCCATGCGTGAAATTTCATTGAGTGATACCAAAGATACCTTTACAGGAAAATTAACCCCAAACGAACCGGTAACGGTTTATGATACGTCGGGACCTTACACCGATCCTGAGAAAGAAATAAACGTGCATAACGGTATTGAACGCATTCGTGAACAATGGATTTTAGATCGTGGAGATGTAGAACAATTAGATACCTTTTCATCGGAATATTGCAACCAGCGTTTAAACGATTCCAGTTTAGACCACATGCGTTTTGCACATCTTAAAAAACCATTACGTGCAAAAAAAGGAAAGAATGTCACACAATTACATTACGCTAAACAGGGTATCATTACTCCAGAAATGGAATACATTGCGATTCGTGAAAATCAGCGAATCGATGAAATGACTGAAATTAGAAAGCAACATCCAGGTCAGGATTTCGGAGCAGCTATTCCTAATAAAATTACACCTGAATTTGTTCGTGATGAAGTGGCTCGTGGGCGTGCCGTTATTCCATCAAATATTAATCACCCGGAAGCGGAACCTATGATTTTAGGTCGTAACTTTTTAGTAAAAATCAATGCGAATATTGGTAATTCAGCCACAACTTCGTCCATTGAAGAAGAAGTAGAAAAAGCGGTTTGGGCTTGCCGTTGGGGTGCCGATAATATCATGGATTTATCTACAGGACAAAACATTCATGAAACCCGCGAATGGATTATTCGTAACTCACCAGTCCCTGTTGGAACCGTACCTATCTATCAAGCTTTAGAAAAAGTAAATGGGGTTGCCGAGGATTTAACCTGGGAAATTTTCCGCGATACCTTAATAGAACAAGCCGAACAAGGTGTCGATTATTTCACAATCCACGCTGGCGTGTTATTACGTTATGTACCTATGACGGCTAAACGTGTTACTGGTATAGTTTCTCGTGGAGGGTCCATTATGGCTAAATGGTGTTTGGCACATCATAAAGAGAGTTTCTTATATACTCATTTCGAAGAGATTTGTGAAATATTAAAACAATACGACGTTGCGTTTTCTTTAGGTGACGGTTTACGTCCGGGTTCTGTTGCCGATGCTAATGATGAAGCACAGTTTGCTGAATTAGAAACTCTAGGCGAATTAACTCAAATAGCCCGTAAACACGAAGTACAATGTTTTATTGAAGGTCCAGGTCACGTACCGATGCATATGATAAAGGAGAATATGGAAAAGCAAATCGAGGTTTGTGATGAAGCACCTTTCTATACGTTAGGTCCTTTAACTACCGATATTGCACCGGGTTACGACCATATTACTTCTGGTATTGGGGCCGCAATGATTGGTTGGTATGGCTGTGCGATGTTATGCTATGTAACACCAAAAGAACACTTAGGTTTACCAAATAAAGAAGATGTTAGAGTAGGTGTGGTCACCTATAAATTAGCTGCTCATGCTGCCGATTTAGCCAAAGGGCATCCGGGTGCGCAACATCGTGACAATGCTTTAAGTATGGCGCGCTTCGAATTCCGTTGGGAAGACCAGTTTAACCTAGGCTTAGATCCAGAGCGTGCGCGTGAATACCACGATGAAACCTTACCTGCAGAAGGTGCTAAAATTGCACACTTTTGTTCGATGTGTGGCCCAAAATTCTGCTCAATGAAGATTTCACAGGAGGTACGTGATTTTGCAAAAGAAAATGACATTGTAGAAAACGAAGTCATTAATAAAGGTATGGAAGAGAAATCACAGGAGTTTAAAGAAAAAGGTTCTGAAGTTTACCTGTAAAAGTAAAATATGATTGTTCTAATTGCCCCTGAACATACTATTAACAATGAAATACAAATCCTTCATGAATTATTTCGTGAAGGATTGCAATACTATCATCTACGAAAACCGCATCATGATTTTCAGTTTTATTGTGATTACCTGAATCAAATCGATTCACAATATCACAATAGAGTAGTGGTTCATGAATTTCATAAGCTTTTAGAACATTATAACTTAAAAGGCATTCATTTTCAAGAAGCTAAAAGACGAGAAACTTCAACGGAAGCTTTTCAAAAGTTAAGAAAAAAACTACATATATCAATTAGCAGTTCCTATCATAGTCCCGAAGAACTAACCGATTGCAAGTTTAATTTTGACTATCACTTGTTAAGTCCGGTGTTTTCATCCATTTCAAAACAAGGGTATCAAGGGCAGGGTTTTGATGTGAATAATATTAACAAAACCATTATAGGTATGGGTGGTGTTACCACCAAAAATCTTTCAGAATTTGATAAACTAGGTTATAAAGGTGTTAGTGTGTTGGGAGGAATTTGGCAGAGTGAAACGCCTATTGACGATTTTAAAATGATGTTTCATCACTACGAAAATAAGCTCTAAAATATATTAAGAAAGATGCTGAAACAAGTTCAGCATGACAATCATTTTATGCAAAACGACAAAAAATACATATTATCTATTGCTGGTTTCGACCCGAGTAGCGGGGCAGGACTCAGTCAGGATATCAAGACTTTTGAAGCACATAATCTTTACGGATTATCGGTTTGTACCGCTATTACTGTTCAAAATGATGTGGATTTCAAACAATGTATCTGGACAAATCCTGAGATTATTTCAGCTCAAATTGAAACCTTATTTGAACGTTTTGAAATATCAGTTGTTAAAATTGGCATTGTAGAATCTTGGGACATTCTTTTAGATATTTTAAAGCAATTAAAGCAGCTAAACCCTGACATAAAAATTGTTTTAGACCCTATTTTAAAAGCCAGTTCAGGTTTCGATTTTCATTCTAAAACGCATCAAAATACCTTAAATTCTATTTGGAAGTATTGCGATATTATCACGCCAAATTATGATGAAATTAAATATTTATATCCCGAATTAAACATTCAGAACACGATAGAACATATTTCTTCCTTAACAAATATCTACCTAAAAGGTGGCCATCGTGAGGATAAAAAAGGATGGGACGAACTATATTATAACCGCATTGTTATGGTAAATATTCCGCCAAATACAGAAACTATTTCAGAAAAACATGGCAGCGGTTGTGTATTATCGTCAGCTTTAGCTTCAAATTTGGCTTTAGACTTTTCTTTAGAAGACGCTTCAAAACTCGCAAAATATTACACCGAACGATTCCTAAATTCTAACACTGGTTTACTTGGCTCTCACACTTATCAAACACAAAAATAACACTATGAATATCCCTAAATTACACTATATATCACAAGGAAATACGCCTGAAGAACATCTTGAAAATATTCAAAAGGCATGTATTTACGGTGCCGAACTGGTACAGCTTCGTCTAAAAAATAGAGACGAAAATACACTTTTAAAAACTGCCGAAAAAGCACGGGAAATAACAGGCCATTTTCAAACGCGACTCATTATAAACGACCATTATAAAGTAGCAAAAATCGTGAATGCCGATGGGGTTCACTTAGGAAAAACTGATGCTTGTCCTCTGGAAGCCCGCGAGTATTTAGGAAAATGGTTTATGATTGGAGGCACCGCAAATACCCTTGAAGATTGCCAGATTTTATTAAGTAAAAAGGTCGATTATATTGGTTTAGGTCCTTTCAGATTTACCAAAACCAAAGACAATTTAAGTCCGATATTAGGCTTAGAAAGTTATCAATCCATCCTTAGTCAACTGCAATCTGAAACTCCAATAATTGCCATTGGTGGTATTATTGAACAGGATATTCCAGAACTTTTACAAACCGGCATTTACGGTATTGCTATGTCTGGTGCTATTACAGGAAATTTCAATAACATTCAAACGTTCAACAAGTTACTAAACGCATCAGCAACTTTTGAACAACGACACACTTTTTAATTATGAACGATTTACTTACTATAGCCGATAAAACTTTTCACTCCAGATTATTCACCGGAACGGGAAAATTCAGTTCCAATCAACTCATGTCTGATGCTTTAATAGCCAGCGAAAGCGAACTGATTACTGTGGCACTAAAACGCGTAGATGTGAATAATGAACAGGACAAAATGCTAAAAAGCATCATGCGTCCACATATTAATTTATTGCCAAATACGTCGGGCGTTCGCGATGCTAAAGAAGCGGTTTTTGCCGCACAATTGGCACGAGAAGCTTTAGAAACCAACTGGATTAAATTAGAAATTCATCCAGACCCAAAATACTTATTACCCGATCCTATTGAAACTTTAAAAGCCGCCGAAGAATTGGTAAAATTAGGATTTGTAGTGATGCCATACATTCACGCCGATCCGGTTTTATGCAAACGATTAGAAGAGGTAGGCACACAATGTGTGATGCCTTTAGGAGCGCCGATTGGTACTAATAAAGGTTTAAAAACATTGGATTTCTTAGAAATTATTATCGAGCAAAGCAATATTCCGGTAATTGTTGATGCCGGAATTGGGAGTCCGTCGCACGCCGCTTTCGCCATGGAATTAGGCGCCGATGCTGTTTTAGTAAATACCGCTATTGCTGTTTCGAAAAATCCGGTAGCAATGGCTAAAGCCTTTAAAATGGCTGTTGAAGCCGGACGTATGGCTTACAATGCGAAACTGGCTTCGGTAAAACAGCACGCTGAAGCCAGTAGCCCATTAACCAGTTTTTTAAGCTAAAATTATCATGAACACTTCATTTCAAAGCATTTTTGATACTTATAACTGGGATGATACTCTAGCAAGTATTAACGCTAAAACAGCTCAGGATGTGGAGTTTGCACTGGAAAAAACCAAACGCGATTTAGAAGATTTTAAAGCCCTGATTTCACTTGCAGCTAAACCATATTTAGAACAAATGGCACAGCAAAGCAGGTTGATTACTAAAAAGCGTTTTGGAAATACCATTCAAATGTATGTGCCTATGTATTTAAGTAACGAATGTCAAAACATTTGCACGTATTGCGGTTTTAGTATGACCAATAAAATTCCGCGAAGAACATTAACCGATGCCGAAATTTTAAAGGAGGTTTCTTTCCTAAAAGAAAAAGGTTATGATCATATTCTTTTGGTTACTGGTGAAGCCAATAAAACCGTTGGCGTGCCGTATATAAAACATGCGATGGAATTGATTAAAGATCAATTTTCGAACATTACCATTGAAGTTCAGCCGTTGCATCAAAATGAATATGAAGAACTAATTCAAGCTAATTTATATGCTGTTTTAGTGTATCAGGAAACGTATCACAGAGCCGAATATAAAAAGCATCACCCGAAAGGGAAAAAATCTAATTTCGATTTCCGATTAGAAACACCAGACCGCTTGGGACGAGCAGGAATTCATAAAATAGGGTTAGGCGCTTTATTCGGATTAGAAGACTGGCGTGCCGATAGTTTCTTTACAGCCTTGCACTTAAAATACCTTCAAAAGACCTATTGGAAAACAAAATATTCCATTTCCTTTCCTCGTCTACGACCACATAGCGGAGGTTTAGAACCTAAAGTTGAAATGACCGATCGCGATTTAGTGCAAACCATTTGTGCGTTTAGATTGTTGGATGAAGACGTGGAATTATCAATGAGTACGCGCGAAAGTGAAACCTTTAGAAACCACATTGTGCATTTAGGTGTCACCTCATTAAGTGCCGAATCTAAAACCAATCCGGGTGGCTATGTTATAGATCCCCAATCATTAGAGCAATTTGAAATTTCAGATGAGCGTTCCACAGAAGTCATTGCAAAAATGCTTCAAGAAAATGGTCTGGAACCTGTTTGGAAAGATTGGGAAAACAGATGGTAGAATTTGAGATTGCACAACAATTAAAGTACCTTTATGCTTTTAAAAATTTCAACCTAAAAGCATGCTAAATTCAATTAAAACAAAAACCTTTAAAACCTTAATTATCGCCCTAATTTTATCTTCAACCTCTGGTTTTGCGCAAACTGAAAGTTTATGGGATAAAGCTAGTGGCTGGGTTAAAGAATTAAATCTTAGTGATGAAACCAAAGAAACCACAGTAACTTCATTAATTACATCACATTTAACAGCCGTTCGCAACTGGCATAACAGTCATTCGTTTGAAGAAGTTCCTGCCGGCATTAACCCAAGAACCGGAGAAAAATTATCAGATTTAGACCGCTCTATCATTGCCGATTCTGCTATGCCAGATAGCGTTCACACCGATTTAATGACGGGTTTAAATACTAATTTAACTGAGAATCAAGTAGAATTCATTTTAGATAAATACACGATTGGAAAGCTAGATTTCACCATGAAAGCCTATCGTGAAATTGTACCTTATTTAAAATCTTATGAAGAAGCCGAACTGATTAAAAACCTAAAAGAAGCTCGAGAAATGGCCATTGATTTTAAAAGTATGAAACAAATTTCAGCCATTTTTGAAATCTATAAAACCAAAAACGAACAGTATTTAAACAGTAATGGTCGCAACTGGCACAAGATGTATAAAACTTATGTAAACAAGATGAAAGCTCAAAAAGCAAGGAATCAATAACAGGTAAAGTCATAAAACTACTTACAAAAATCACTTATTTATTAAGTGATTTTTTTATTTCCGTACCTTTGAAAAATTAAAATACACATCTTGAAATTTACTTACAACAAAAACGAAAAACTTAAAAGTAAAAAGCTGATTGGACAGCTCTTTAGTGAAGGACAATCTGTTTCGGCTTATCCCTTGCGTTTGGTATATCTACCTACTACTTTTGAAACACCTATCAACGCCCAAACCGGGGTTTCTGTAAGTAAAAGACAGTTTAAAACCGCTGTAGACCGCAATAGAATAAAACGTTTACTTAGAGAAGTTTATCGCCTGAATAAGGCTTCATATTTTAACAACATTTCTACACAATATGCGTTTATGATTTTGTACATTGGCAAAGACAAACCTACATTATCCCAAATTGAAAACAGAATGCAGCACTTGTTTAGCAAGTTTTTAAACAAGGTTTCTGAAACTGAAAACGAAGCATGATGAAAAAATTACTTAAAAAACGTATAATTATTCCAGTTTTGGCCTGTGGTTTATTTTTCACCACAACAGCCTTTCAAAACGATTTTTTTGAGATTGCAAAACAGCTTGAAATCTTCACCACACTGTTTAAAGAACTCAACATGAATTATGTTGATGAAACCAATCCAGGGGACTTAATGGATACAGCAATAAAAAGCATGTTAGCCGATTTAGACCCGTATACCAACTTCATGAACGAACAGGATGTTGAAGCTGCAAGAATTAATAATACGGGTGATTATACAGGTATTGGTGCCAAAGTAAAAACCCTAAAAGATAAACTGGTTATTGTAGAACCTTATAAAGATTATCCAGCTGATAAAGCTGGTTTAAAGGCTGGTGATGAAATTATAAAAGTAGGTAATAACCTTATTGCAGATTATAAAGAAGATGCCGGCGAACTCTTGAGAGGCGTTACCGGAAGTTCGGTTGAAGTGACTTATAAGCGTCAGGGAAAAACCAATACGGCAACGATTAATCGCGCTGAAGTTGAAATTAAAGCGGTGCCTTATTTTTCATTAATTAATAACAAAACAGGATATATTGTTTTATCGCGTTTTAATGAAAAAGCGGCAGCTGAAACTAATTATGCCCTTCGTGATTTAAAAGCTCAGGGCGCTCAAAAAATCATTTTAGATTTACGTGGCAATCCAGGTGGATTATTAAATGAAGCTATTAAAATTGTAAACCTGTTTGTACCAAAAGGGCAATTGGTCGTAACTACAAAATCGAAGGTTAAAAAATATAATAAAACCTATTACACTCAGGATAATCCAATTGATACCGACATTCCTTTGGTGGTATTAATCGATGGCGGTAGTGCCTCGGCAAGTGAGATTGTTTCAGGCTCATTACAGGATTTAGATCGTGCTGTTATTGTTGGTTCCAGAAGTTTTGGTAAAGGCCTTGTACAACGTCCTAAAGAGCTTATTTATGGCACCCAAGTTAAGATTACTATTTCAAGATATTACACACCTTCTGGCCGCTGTATTCAGGCTTTAGATTATTGGCACCGTAATGAAAAAGGTGAAGCAGTTCGTGTTAAACAGGAAAACTACAACGAATACAAAACCAAAAACGGCAGAAAAGTTTTTGATGGCGGCGGCGTTTTCCCAGATGCAAGTTTCGATGCTTCAAATAATTCAGCAATTACAAGTGCTATAGTAAACAACGATTTAGTGTTTAATTACGCTACCGATTACTACTATAAACATAAACTCGATAACGTTGATAATTTTAAATTAACAGATGCCGATTTTAACGATTTTAAAACCTATTTAAAGTCTAATAATTTCACTTTTGAAACCGAAACCGAGAAAGCCTTAAATAAAGCTTTAGAAGCCGCTACAAAAGAAGAATTAAACGACGATATAGAAAAGGATTATAAAACGCTACTAGATAATTTAAATAAGTCTAAAACCAGTATTATAGACGCCAACAAAACCTATTTGTTAGAACAGTTAACAGAAGAGATTGTTAAGCGTTACGTATATCGTGAAGGTTTGTACGATTATTACAAGACACATGATACGAAAATTAAGAAAGCAACCGAAATTCTTAACAATCCATCAACTTACAACGATTATTTGCATTAGTTCTTAGGGAATATTTATAAAACTTCATTAAAAATAGTATATTTATAATACTGTCATTTGCCGCAGATTATGAATAAACTAATAACTTTTATACTTATATTTTTTGGTAGCTTCACCCATTCTCAAAATAATATTACTCACGAAGTTTATTTTGATACGGATAAATATGAAGTTATTCCAACTGAAGAAAACAGGTTATTACTATTCATTTCTGGTTTAGCTGATGTAGACATTGAATCTATAGCCATCTTCGGATTTTGCGACGATGTTGGAGCCGATAGCTATAATTTGAAACTTTCAAAGCAACGTGCTGAAGCAATTAAAGCCATGCTTTCTAATCATGAAATAAGTGAAAATGTCATCACTAATGTCGATGGAAAAGGTGAGGTTTTACTAAAAATTGTAAACGAAACCAACGTCTCAAAAATTAGAGGTTTAAACCGAAAAGTTGAAATTATTATCAATCCAAAACCTCCAATACTTCGAAAAAAAGAAGAGGAAAAAATAGAAATTCCAATAGAAGAAAAGCCACTGGAAACAGCCGAAGTTATTAAGGGTGAATTAAAGGTTGGTGATAAAATTCGCTTCGAAAATATTCTATTTAAAACAGGTTACAGTATTATTAATCCAGAGTCTAAAAAAACACTTAACGATATCGCTGAAGCTTTAGTTGAACGTGAAGAAATTTACTTTACCATTCAGGGTCATGTCTGCTGTACACAATTTAGTAGAGATGCCATCGATCGTAAAACAAAGCAACGTAATTTATCAGTCGCCAGAGCTAAATTTGTATACGATTATTTTGTTAAAAAAGGCGTAGATAAAAAACGTATGCGTTATTTAGGAATGCGAAGAAAATTTCCTTTAGGAGGTGATCCTAAATTTGACAGACGTGTTGAAATAGTTATTAATTACATTGATGACAGACCTAATAGAAGGGAAGAAAATAATTAAATAAGAGTTATTCCCTAACCATGGCAATATGTGGAATATCGTCTTCCAAATACGATTCCCCAACTTCAACAAAGCCTAAATTATTATAAAAATTCTTTAAATAAAGTTGTGCAGAAAGTCGGATTGTAGACTCATTAAAATGTGTTTTTATCGCCTCAATCGACGCCTTCATGATATCATATCCATACTTAAAATCACGTTCATTTAAGTGTACAACTACACGTCCGATACTCGAAAATTCAAAGTAATCTCCAGGTTTAAAAATGCGTGCATAAGCAACTATTTTATCGTGTTTAAAACCTAAAATATGAAGGGCTTTTTCATCCTTCCCATCGACATCCTGATACACACAATTCTGCTCAACAACGAAAACTTCAGAGCGCAATTGTAAAATATTGTATAACTCGTGAACTGATAATTCATCAAAAGCTTTAACCTTTATTTGCAGCATATTTCAGATATTAATAATTAACTACAACACTTATTAACAAGATACTAAAAATTTTAATCTTGTACAATAATATCCTTATCGTCTGATTTTCTGAATTCTGGCTGAATATTAACATGATTGATGTGATACCTTATCAACACTAAATCCTCTATATTGTGTAAAACTTCATCAAACTCTGACAGGGTAATATCGTGGTGAAAATCGATGTGAGCCTCTAAATGAACTTCATCTTCATTAAGTTGCCACACATGTACATGGTGTACATTCTTAATAGCATCAAAAGCTGAAATCTCATCGACAATTTTTTGAATAGGCACATGATCTGGAGTAAAGAGCATCAATACTTTAGTAGATGATTTTAATAAATCGTACCCCATATAAATCAGATAGATTGCAATGGCTAATGTTAAAGCACTGTCTACCCAGAAAATCTGGTAAAACTTCATTAATAACCCACCAATTAGCACAGCAACACTTGCTAACATATCTGTTAATAAGTGTAAATAAGCACTACGCATATTCATGTTAGATTCGCTATCTTTTTTTAAAAGTAACACACTGGCACCGTTTGCAATAATAGCTATTAACGATAACCAGATTACCAGTCCGGTTTTGATTTCTTCAGGCTGTTGAAAACGTTTAATAGCTTCAATAATTAAAAGAATAGCAACAATTATTAAAGTGGAGGCATTTATAAAAGCGGCTAAGATTTCAGCACGCTTATAACCAAAGGTTCTATATATAGAAGCTTGTTTTTTGGAAAGTTTATTAGCCACATAACTCACTACTAATGAGAGTACATCGCTAAAATTATGAAGTGCATCACTTAGTAATGCTAAACTTCCGGACAATAAACCACCAATAATTTGAGAGGCCGTAATAATAATATTTAATACAATAGATATTAAAAGATTACGACCTCTTAAATCTTTATGAACATGTGGGTGGTTATGCGAGTGCCCGTGTGACATTTAACAAGATAAAGGAATTTTATCTATACGGGTTTGGTGTCTACCACCTTCAAATTCTGTATTTAAAAAGACATCTACCATTTCAATAGCTTGTTGAATCGCCGTAAATCTGGCAGGTATACATAATATGTTCGCATTATTATGACTACGAATTAAATGTACAATCTCTTTATTCCAACATAAACCAGCACGTATTTTTTGATGTTTATTAGCAGTCATAGCCACACCATTAGCACTACCACAAATTAAGATTCCGAAATCGGCATCTTTGTTTTCAACATCGGTAGCTACCGGGTGAACAAAATCGGCGTAATCTACACTATCATTACTATCTGTACCATAGTTTTTTACAGTATAGCCTTTTGATTCTAAATGCTTTACGATAGCGAATTTATAATCAGTTCCAGCGTGATCGTTTCCTATAGAAATATTCATTGTTTATGTATTAAAGTAAAATATACTGCAAAAGTACTAACTAAAAATGACTTAAAAGAGTTGTCGATTAGTATATTAACAACTTGTTAATACGTGTTAATACTTACTCAAAAAAAAATCATTGTTCTTTCAATTTTTTTTTCAAACAAAAACTGCAAGCATACTACCAAAAAATAACTCCACTTTTTTTAGCAAAATTATTAGACACTAAAATAACGGATATAAACACAGATATTAAAATTAAATATTAAAAAAAAGCTGTTAGCATTGGTTATCAACAGCTGTTAATAGAGCTATAAAATCATTTAAAAATTAGATATTTACAAGGTTTATAACTGTTAACAACCAACTAATAGCTTGTAAAGAACGAATATTCCTAATCATCTTAAAAAAAGTTATTCCAGATATTAACAGACAATAATAACAGATATATTTTTTTTAAATTTTAAAAGAAGATAAATGATAATTATATGTATTGTGGATAACTCTGTTTTTCATTTCTTTCTTTAATTTTTGATTTGGTGGTTATGGCGTATTAATTATTTCAAGGAACTAAAGTTTAAAGTTGGTGTTTTGAAATAGCATTTGATATTTTAGTTATTAGAAGTTTTCCGTTGATTTATAACAGTGAGTTTTGACAATTAACATTCTCTAAAGCTTGTTTCGAATTTTAATTGTAACTTTGGAAAAGAAAATAGCTGTCACTTCCGCTTTTAACAAAGCTATTTTTATAACAGATTTTCCTGTATCTTAGGAAATGAAAATGATCAAAGAAATTACATGAGTAAAAAGAAAAAAAGGAAATCGAAAAATGGTATTTCCAATCTATCAAATACAATTCTTAGTATTTTAAAAAAAGAAAGAAACCAAACGTTTAACTATAAACAAATAGCGGCTAAGTTAGGCGTGAACGATGCGAGCAGTAGAAATCAAATCATAAAAAAATTACGCGACCTACAAGGAAAGAATGAAATTGAAGAAGTTGATCGCGGAAAATTTAAAGCTGTTATTAACACTGAATACCACACTGGTATTTTAGATCTGTCTGGTAAAGGTACCGGATATGTAATTTGCGACGATTTCGATGAAGACGTTTTTATTGCCTCAAATAATATCAACAAAGCCCTGAATGGAGACGAAGTTGAATTTTACGTTTATAAGCGCCGTAAACGTGGCAAAATGGAAGGGGAGATAGTCAATATCATAAAACGAGAGAAAAACGAATACGTGGGTGTTATACAGCTTCATGAGAAGTATGCGTTCGTTATTGCTGATAGCAATAAAATGTATAAAGATATTTTCATCCCGATTAACAAGGTTAATAAAGCCCAGGATGGCGATAAAGTTTTAGTACGTTTGGAAGATTGGCCAGAGAAAGCCGATTCACCTTACGGGAAAGTTCTTGAAGTTTTAGGAAAACCAGGAGAACACAATACAGAAATTCATGCCATTCTTGCCGAATATGGTTTACCGTTTGAATTTCCATATGAAGTTGAAAAATATGCCAACAATTTAGATACGTCGATTACAGCTGAAGAAATTGCGAAGCGTAGAGACATGCGTACCGATTTAACGTTTACAATCGATCCTAAGGACGCAAAAGATTTTGATGACGCCTTATCCTTCACCGTCCTAAAAAATGGCTTATATGAGATCGGAATACACATTGCAGACGTGTCGCACTATGTGAAAGAAGGAACGGTTTTAGACGATGAAGCTTACGAGCGTGCTACTTCTGTGTATTTAGTGGACCGTGTGGTGCCTATGTTACCTGAGGTTTTATCGAATAACGCCTGTTCATTACGTCCGCATGAAGAGAAGTATACGTTTTCGGCCGTTTTTCAAATGAACGATAAATGCGAAATTAAAAATGAATGGTTTGGTAGAACTGTAACCTATAGTGATGCCCGTTTTGCTTATGAAGAAGCTCAGGCGATTATTGAATCGAAAACAAATGACATTCCACAGGAGGTTTCATTAACTGGTGAAGCGTATCAAGCAGATCAAAAAATTGCCGATGCGATTTTAAAAATGGATGAGCTGGCGAAAAAAATGCGAAACAAGCGTATGAAGTCTGGAGCAATTTCATTTGATAAAGTTGAAGTAAAATTTAACTTGGATGAACACGCGAATCCGATTGGTGTATTTTTTAAAACCAGTAAAGATGCTAATAAGCTTATTGAAGAATTTATGTTATTAGCCAACAGAAAAGTGTCTGAATTTATTGGAAAGCAAGCACCGAAAAAAACATTTGTGTATCGTGTGCATGATGAACCTGATGTAAGCAAGCTGGCAAATTTACAAGGCATTGTTTCGAAGTTTGGATACAAACTGAATTTTAAAGACCGAAAAACAACGTCGGCGTCTTTAAATAATTTATTAACCGAAGTAGTTGGTAAAAAAGAACAAAATCTTGTAGATACTTTAGCGATTCGAAGCATGAGTAAAGCGGAATATACCACGCATAATATTGGGCATTACGGATTAGCGTTCGATTATTATAGTCATTTTACCTCGCCAATTCGTCGTTACCCAGATGTTATGGCACATCGATTGTTACAACATTATCTCGATGGTGGAAAATCGGCAAACGAAGAAGCTTACGAAGATAAATGTAAACATTCCAGTGATATGGAAAATTTAGCAACCAAAGCCGAACGCGATTCTATAAAATACATGCAAATTCGTTTTATGGAAGATCATAAAGACGAACAGTTTGTTGGTGTGATTTCTGGCGTAACCGACTGGGGAATTTATGTCGAGATTATCGACAATAAATGTGAAGGAATGGTAAGTGTTCGCGATATGAACGACGACCATTATGCGTTCGATCAGGATTTGTATGCTATGATTGGTCGCTCGACAAAAAATATGTATCAGTTAGGTGATGAAGTTGTGGTAAAAGTTAAAAACACCGATTTGGTTAAAAAGCATCTCGATTTTAACTTGATTGGGAAATATGAAAACGAATAATTATATGTTGTTTTAAATTATATAAAGCTCTTTAAATTTTTTTAAGGAGCTTTTTTTATCTCTTAAAAAAATCCAAAAGCAAAATTACAACGGTATAATTATTGATAATTTTACATTCAAATCAAAAAAAGTACAGAAATGAAAACCTTAGTGAAAGTATTTGTTCTATTTATAACGACCATAATTTATGCGCAAGATCCAGTTGAAACAAATCTTGATGAATTTAACGAATTAAAAGTTTACGATTTAATTCAGGTGAAACTGGTAAAGTCGAATGAGAATAAAGCAGTTGTTTCCGGAAAGAATAAAAACAATGTGGTCCTGACTAACAAAAATGGCGTTCTTAAAATTAAAATGGAATTCGAAAAACTCTTTGATGGCGATGCTACCGAAGTGGTTTTGTATTATACGTCTTTTGATATCATTGATGTTAACGAAGGTGCCAAAGTAGAAAGTGAAGACGAGATAAAACAATTTGAAGTAAATTTAAGAGCTCAGGAAGGCGGTATTATAAATGTGCCAGTAAATGTTTCGGTGATTAACGTAAAAGCGGTTACAGGTGGTATTGTTGAAGCTAAAGGAACAGTTAAGGAGCAAACCATTGCTCTTAGAACTGGAGGTATTTATAAAGGCACAAATTTAGAATCACAATACACAGATATTTCTGTTAATGCAGGTGGTGAAGGATATGTTAGAGCAGAAAAACAAGTTGATGCTACCATACGTGCCGGTGGTAATGTGTATGTTTACGGAAAACCAACAACCATTAACGAAACCACAGTTATTGGAGGTAAAGTGCATAAAATGAATTAGAGGTTAATAAAACTCAAATATGTTAAAAGTCGGTAAAACAATTACCGACTTTTTTTATTCTAATAATGGAATAATGAAGCGGTCTTTTGTAGTTTTTCTAACAGTATGTTTTTAAAATATTTCTTTACTTTGTATTGAAACTCTCGCACGATTATGTTTGATGATATTTTAGCCGCTATTCCTTTTGGCGTTGTATTGGCATTTACAATAGGTCCGGTATTTTTTGTTCTTCTTGAAACCAGTATAACCAAAGGCTTTAAAAGTGCCTTGATTTTTGATTGCGGTGTGATGCTTGCCGATGTTATTTTTATTCTGGTAGCATTTTTTAGTACCAATAAATTACTCGATAAAATTAAAGACGATCCTAACTTTTTAATTTTTGGAGGTGTCTTGTTGGTGGTTTATGGTATTATTTCGTTTATGAAAACCTCGAAATCATTCAGAGAAATTGTTCGCGAATACCATAAAGTTGAAATTAAAAAAGGCTACGGAAAATTATTTTTAAAAGGCTTTCTTCTGAATTTTATAAATATTGGTGTGTTGCTAGGATGGGTAGCGTTTATCGTTTTAGGGAATTCGTTAACCACCTCTGAAGATGGCGTCGTTGTTTTTTTATCAACGATTTTAATTGTTTACTTTTTAATAGACCTGGTTAAAATTGTAATTGCTAAAAAACTTCGTCATCAATTAACACCCCGTTTAATATTTAAAACCAAAAAAATTATTGCTTTGGTTATTTTAGGATTTGGTGTCTTATTACTTACCCAAGGGTTCTTCCCTAAAGAAAAGGAACTCATTAAAGAAAAACTGGAACAGATTAATCCTGTGAATAGGTAGGTTTAAAGTTGTTTTATTAACTACTGTTAGCACAATTTTTTTAATTTTTAAAGGTTCTAATAAGTCTTTGGTTTATTTCATCTTTTACTCTTACAAAATCAAAAATTGGCCATTCTAAATAAGAATCAATATTTAATTCATCTACGATTATTGCTTTTGCAAAAAGTTCTTCTAAATCATCGTGCTTGTCACTTAAAATATTGTGAGCAATTTTAAAAATTGGCGTAGCTGTTCCAACTTTTATTTTCTTCAATACTTTTTTTACTTCATTCTCTTTGTTTTGTTTTTTTAGGGAAATGGCGTTATTTACTTTAATACGAAGGATATAATCTTCTTGGTCTTCATTTTTCGGTTCTATTTGTTCAGAATATTTGCAAGTTTTACATACAAGATCATAATTCTTCGAGTTCAAGTCTTCGAAAGTTTGTATCATTATTTCATAAATAGCATTGTCAATATTATCTTTATCCCAATTCCCCCAACAATTAAAAATTAGTAGTTGTCCTGCAAGTTTAAATTGGGTCCATGATTTAAAAAAATAATCTTTATCAATATGGACTACATCTCCAATTTGATAATTGAAAGGATTTTTTGTTCTTGAAATGTACTTTTTATTTACAATGGAAGAATTGTGAACTATCAAATGTCTTCTTTCTCTAATTTCAATGATTTCATCCCATTTTATTAAGTCTTTTTCAAGTGAAATAGAGAGTTTATTTTCAAAATGTTCGAGAATTTCATTAAATGACTTGTCAATTATTAAGCTTTCTACCTCTTTTACAATTAAATCTTTTGTAGCTTCTTCTATACTGTCGTATTCATTAAGTTCCTTTAATGTAAATTTAAACTCCTTTTCGTTGAGAGAATTTTTAAATTTATTGTAATAATAACTTAGAAGGTCAGCAATTAGGTACTCAAAATAATTATTAAGCATTAAGAAAGAACTACGAGAAAGGATTTCATAATTTCTCGGTGATATTTTCGGTTGCTTTTTTAATTTTCTGGCAAATTTAGTCAGGTACGTTTCAACTTCTTCTTTTGATAAAGTGTCATTTTTTTCATCCTTATTTTTAAGAAGCTCCATTTCTTCTTTAATTTCGGATAATGCTTGATCAAAAAATTCTTTAGACTTTTCTTTTATCGATTCGTCTTCACCTGAAGCTAAATTACCAAACTTATTAAAGTATAATTTGACACTATTTAAGTTTTCGAAATATGTAGTGTAAATAGATTCTACATTATAATTTTTCTCTTTTTTACTTTCCTTCTTCGAATCAGAATTGTTAGAATCCTTTTTTTCTTTCATATGTTTATTCGAATTTGTGCTAAATTATTAATATTATAATCGTTTTAACGCAATCCCAATTTACACTTTTTTCTCACAACCTAACATAAAAGCATAAAAAAACCTTCAAGAACTCTTGAAGGTTTTTTTGAGGTGTCGAGCGGATTCGAACCGCTGTAGCAGGTTTTGCAGACCTGTGCCTAAGCCCCTCGGCCACGACACCATAAATTTTAGCAGTAATTAATTTTTATATAGTAAATCTACAAAAAATATGTCAACTGCCGTTAAGCGGTTGCAAATGTAAAAAAAAATAAGACTTTACAATAACTTAAAATTAATTTTTCCGCGATAATCGAGATTTATGTGGTTGTAAGCTTTTTTCGGAATGAAAATTCGCTTATTAACTAACGTCTTTAAAGGTTATCCTTGAAAATCTTTGCGTCTATCCATCATTTTAATGGTTACTTTCTCTACATCGCCACCAATAGGAGGATTTAATTTACTAACCCAAACCGTAGCTTTTCTAACCATTTTATCTTCATTAAAAATACGATCTAAAATACGGCGCGCTACAGTTTCTAATAAATGCGAAGGCACAGCCATTTCCTCTTTTATTATGCGGTTTAATAAAACATAATCTACCGTATCTTTTAACTGGTCAGATTTAGCCGATGGCTGTAAGTCGGCCTTAACTTCTAAATCTACAAGATAATCGCTACCTATTTTAGTTTCTTCTTTTAAACATCCGTGGTATGCAAATACACGAATATTTTCAACTTTAATAATGCCCATAGTTTATGTGAATAAATCAAAAATATTACTCAACGCGCTGGTACTGGCTTTGTAAAATTCGGTGTAGGTACAATTCGAGCAGGTTACCGAGGTGAATTTCTTGTTTTGAACATCAAAAATTTTCGATAAGGTGCCGCCGGTTGCACGTATTTCACCAACTTCAAAAGTTGTATTAGCACATTTAGGGCAAATGTAGTTAGTATTTTTCATTGTTATCAGGTGTTTTGTAAGATTTAAATGATTAGTAACGTTAAGTTAAATTTTGTTACGCTTCTGTTGGTATATTCATTTATAATAACTTGTTTTTATGTAATTTTGAGCCTTATTTAGTTGAAATAAATTTCAAGTATGTCTGAAGAAAGAAAATCGCTCAACTTTTTAGAGCAAATTATAGAAGAAGATTTGGCTAATGGCATGCCAAAAAGCAACCTAAGATTTCGTTTTCCACCAGAACCAAACGGGTATTTACATATAGGTCACACTAAAGCTATAGGTATTAGTTTTGGTTTGGGAGAAAAATATAACGCACCAGTAAACCTTCGTTTTGACGATACGAATCCAGCTAAAGAAGAGCAGGAGTATGTTGATGCTATTAAAGAAGATGTGGCGTGGTTAGGTTACAAATGGGATAAAGAATTATACTCTTCAGATTATTTTCAGCAGTTATATGACTGGGCTGTTCAATTAATAAAGGACGGTAAAGCTTATGTGGATTCACAAACCAGTGAAGCTATGGCAGAACAAAAAGGAACGCCTACACAACCTGGTGTCGATGGACCTTACCGTAATCGTACAGTAGAAGAAAATCTTGATTTATTCGAACGTATGAAGGCTGGTGAGTTTAATGAAGGCGAACATATTTTACGAGCTAAAATAGATATGCAGCATCCTAATATGTTGATGCGCGATCCTATTATGTATCGTATTTTAAAGAAACACCACCACCGTACAGGAGACGATTGGTGTATTTATCCAATGTACGACTGGACGCATGGTGAAAGTGATTATTTAGAACAAATATCACACTCGTTATGTTCTTTAGAATTTAAACCGCATCGTGAATTATATAACTGGTTTAAGGATCAGGTTTACGATTACAGTAAAACCGAATATCCGTTATTACCTAAACAACGCGAGTTTGCCCGTTTAAACTTAAGTTATACTATCATGAGTAAACGTAAGTTATTACAATTGGTAAACGATAAAGTTGTTGCCGGTTGGGACGATCCGCGTATGCCTACCATTTCAGGATTACGTCGACGTGGTTATACGCCTGCTGCTCTTAGAAAGTTTGTAGAAACCGTTGGTGTGGCTAAACGTGATAATGTTATTGATGTATCGCTTTTAGAATTCTGTATTCGTGAAGATTTAAATAAAACGGCACCACGTGTTATGGCGGTTTTAGATCCGGTAAAAGTGGTAATCACCAATTATCCGGAAGGTAAAGAGGAATGGTTTGATGCTGAAAACAATCCGGAAGATGAAGCTGCAGGTTCAAGAAAAGTACCTTTTTCTAGAGAAATTTATATTGAAAAAGATGACTTTAAAGAAGAAGCAGGAAGTAAATTTTTCCGTTTAAAATTAGGTGGCGAAGTACGTCTTAAAAATGCTTATATCATTCAGGCTAATGATGTAGTAAAAGATGCTAATGGAGACATTACAGAAATTCACTGTACCTATTCTGAAGACACCTCTAAAAAAGTAAAAGGAACATTACACTGGGTGTCTATTAAGCATGCGGTAAAAGCCGAAGTTCGAGAGTACGACCGCTTATTTATGGACGAAGCTCCGGACAGTCATCAGGATAAAGATTTCATGGATTTCTTAAATCCGGATTCTTTAAAAATTATTGAAGCTTATGTTGAGCCAAGTTTGGTTGAAGCTAAAGTAGGGGATCGATTCCAGTTCCAACGTCTTGGGTATTTTAATGTTGATAACGATGCAACTTCAGATAAGTTAGTATTTAATAAAACCGTTGGATTGCGAGATACCTGGGCTAAACAAGAAGCTCCGGTAAAGCAGGAAGCAAAACCACAACATGCGAAACCACAAAATCAGCCACCAAAGAAAAAGGCGATTGATGTGATTCAGCAATTAGGTAAAAAATACACGAATTTACCAGAGGCAAAGCAGGAAAAAGTAAAAGCTGAAATTTTAGAATTAGCTAAAGACGTAACCTACGAAGAACTTCAACCGTTATTCAATACCGCAGCTAAAAAGGTGGGAACACGTATTGCCGTGGCACTGGCATTAGGGGTGTTATTAGAAAATGGTTTAGATAAGAATTCTGAAATTCAGGAGTTCATAGATAAAGCTTTAGAAGATTCTAACGATGTTTTAGTAGCTGAAGCTCAGACTTTATAATAAGTCGCTTTCATTCAGTAAATTATATTGAAAATCCATAATAATTTTGGTTATATTTAAAGTATCTAACTGTAACTAAAATTATTATGGATTTTAATTTATTAGCAATTATTGTTGCTGCGTTTTCAGCTTTATTGGTTGGTTTTATCTGGTATCACCCAAAGGTATTTGGAACAGCCTGGATGCAAGCTGCCGATATGACTGAAGAGAAAATGCAGGGCGCTAACATGGGTAAAATTTTCGGATTAGCCTTATTGTTTTCATTTTTCTTAGCCTTTGCCCTTCAGTTTTTAACTATTCATCAATCTGGAGCTGTAAGTATGGTAGGTGGCGATGTTGAAAATGCATTACCATCATTCCATGCATTTATGGAAGATTACGGAACGGCCTTCAGAACATTCAAACATGGTGTTTTACATGGTGTAATAGCCGGAATTTTTATTGCCATGCCTATATTGGGAATCAATGCACTTTTTGAGCGTAGAAGCGGAAAATACATTTTAATCCATACAGGGTATTGGATTGTAACATTAGCATTAATGGGTGGAATTGTTTGCGCCTGGCAATAATGTTGTAATTTTTATAGATATTTAGAGACTGAAGGGATTTAACTTCAGTCTTTTTTTGCTTTCAATTGTATGTATCAAATTTATAATACTGTTTCCAATTTACCTGATTCCTGGGATGCTTTAGTTAAGCATGATATTTTTCTTCAATCAGATTATTTAAAAGCCCTGGAACATTCGGCTCCTGCTAATATTAGGTGTTATTATGTTGGTATTTTTAAAGAGGAAACTTTAGTAGGTGTTGCCATAATACAGCGTGTGCAATTGTATTTAAAAGATATGTTTAGAAATTCTCAGGTGTCCTGTGCTAAAGACTTTTTAAAAGATCAGGTGTCTAAGATTTTAAAGGGAAATATTCTGGTAGTTGGAAATTTAATGCATACCGGGCAGCATGGTATTTATTTTCAAAAGGAATGTATTAGTCAGCAAGATTATTTAGAATGTGTTTTTCAGGCGTTAGAAGTTATTGAAAAGGAAATAAAACTAGATCAGAATAAAACCATTCGGGCTTTAGTTTTTAAAGATTATTTTCTGAAGGATGACATACATACCCAAACCGATTTTTTTAATAAACATAAATTGTATCAGGTCGCTGTACAACCAAATATGATGATGGATGTGCGTTCCAACTGGAACACTTTTCAGAATTATATTTCAGATTTGAACAAAAAATACAGAGATCGGTACAAACGTGCCAGAAAGAAATTTAATGGCATTATAAGTCGGGAGTTGGCTTTAGAGGATATTCAAACTCATGAAAAACAACTTTACAATCTATATTTTAATGTTTCCGACAATGCTAAGTTTAATACGTTTATTCTTTCTGAAAATCATTTTTATCAGTTAAAACTTCAGCTTAAAAATCGATTTAAAGTCTTTGGGTATTTTTTAAATAATCAATTGGTCGGATTCTACACGTTGCTTTTAAACGGCACCGATTTAGAAACTTATTTTTTGGGGTATGATTGCGAACATCAATACCCTAATCAATTGTATTTAAATATGCTTTACGATATGGCAGAGTTTGGGATTAATAACAATTTTAAAAGTATTGTTTATGCCCGAACGGCAATGGAAATTAAAAGTTCGGTGGGAGCAGAGGCCAAACCTATGGTAATGTATTTAAAGCATACCAATTCGGTTTTAAATGCACTTTTAAGTCAGATTTTCGGATTAATGAATCCGGAACAAAACTGGGAACCCAGACATCCTTTTAAGTAGTGTTAAAATACTTTGTTAAAAGGTTTAAAATTAATAACTTATAAGGATTATAGATTTTAAATATTTTAGTTATGCAACCTTTAACAAAAACGCTTTCTAAAATTTCGCATCTTATTCGATATATAGAAACCGATTACCCGGAATTGTATCAGCATTTAGATGAAAATCCGGTGACATTATCACAGCATGCAGGTGCTCAAATGGATACCGATTCGATGCAGAATTATTTAGAAACCTTGAAAAGTATATTACATAATTATAAGCTTGAAAAAGGTATTATTGCAGCATCATAAATGCTAATGATTTCGTTTTTTATAGCTTTTTAAAAATAGTCGTGTGACTTTTAATTACTTCAAAAGCACGCTAAGTTGTTTACGGCCTTATTTCTTCATTTTATTTCCTTAACTTTTCAGCTTAAAATTCTTCAAAAACTTATAAAACGGTAGCATGAGTATTAGAACACTGATATTGGTTATTATGAATAGCTTAATTTTTCTCGTGGTTTTAGTGCTGTCGGTGACATTCTATTATCAGTTTTCAAAAGTTTTAGACGATAGAATATTACTTCAGTTAAATTCTATAAAAACCTTGAAAAAGGTACAGATTGAAAAATTAATAGACGACGAATGGCTTGAATTTAATACTGAGTTTGCAAATAATGACAGCCTTGTTTCAGTCGATACTTCTGATGTTATTCTTCCAAAAAACAGACAATTTAAATCTGGTATTTACGATTTAACAGGATATAGTAAAACTGGAAAAACGGCCATTGGCTTAATTTTGAATAAAGGAGGAAGGATGGTTTTTAAAGTTGTTGATTACAATAAAATAAAATCTATTCTTTTAGAGCGTACCGGTATGGGAAATACGGGTGAATCTTATCTGGTAGGAGAAGATTTAAAGATGCGTTCGCCATCACGTTTTTATCCCGATTCGTTACCGTCTAAAATTAAAGTCGAAACCAATGGTGTTATAAGTGCTTTTGCAGGAAATGAAGGCAGAGCTGTTATAAAAGATTATCGTGACGTTGATGTGTACAGCCTTTTTAGTGCGATTAAAATTTCAAATCTTCATTTAGCTATTCTTTCGGAAATCGACACAAGTGAGGTTAATGCACCATTAATAAAATTAAAGGTTAGGCTCTTTGAGTTAATTTTAATAACTATGCTTATCGCTGTTGTATTATCATTGTTTCTGACTAAAATTATTACAAGGCCAATTATAAATATGCAGAAGAGTCTTAAAATTATGGCTTCTGGTGATTATAATCAAACCAGTACATTCCGTAAAAATTCAACCGAAATTAATGAGATGTTCGAAGCCTTGGATAACCTTAAAAAGTCCTTGCAAGGTGCCGTTAAATTCTCGAATGAAATGGGTGAATTAAATTTGAATACAGAGTATGTACCTAAAGGTAATAACGATTTGTTAGGGAAAAGTTTGTTGAAAATGCGTGATAAACTTATTGAGTTTCGTAACAATGAAAATAGAAACAGAATGAATACAAAACGTTTGCTCGTTGATGGCTTGGAAAACGAAAGACAACGTTTATCTCGCGAGCTTCACGATGGTATTGGCCCTTTGTTAACCTCGTTAAAATTTTATATAGAAAATCGTATTGAAAGTAGAAAGAAACGAACAGAAATGAAGCAGCTTTTAGATGCCACAATTTCTGAAATTCGCTCCATGTCTAATGATTTAATGCCTTCTACTATTGACGATTTTGGAGTAGGAGCGGCTTTATCTAATTTTGTTGAAAGTATAAAACAGTCCTCAGATATCGATATTGAATTTGAAGATTTAACCAATTCTGAAAATAGTAAAATCACAAAAAATCAGGCTATCAATCTTTTTAGAATCGGACAGGAACTTATTAATAACACATTGAAGCATGCCAATGCATCACAAATTCGATTAACTTTATCTGAATTCGAAAATTTTATTTCCTTTTTTTATTTTGATAATGGAAAAGGTTTCGATTTAAATACGGTTAAATTGGGTTCTGGAATTATTAATATTAAGGAGCGGGTAGAAATTTGTCAAGGCGATATTGATATTAATTCCAAAGAAGGTAGAACAACTTTTGAAATAGAATTACCTATAAACAATGAATAATATTAGACTTATTATAGCAGACGACCACGAATTATTCAGAAATGGTTTAACAGAGTTATTAAAAAAATACGACGATGTTACCGTTGTAAAAAGTGTGGCTGATGGTAAGGAGTTTATGAAAACTATTGAGGAGTATGATGATATTGATATTGTACTTTTAGATATTACCATGCCTAATATGGATGGTTTTCAGGTATTGAAAAAAATGAAGAGTTTAAACACTAAAATAAAGCCTGTAATCATCTCAATGCACAACGATGGTAATTATATTGCTAAATGTGCTAAGAGTGGTGCTTATGGCTATTTATTAAAGAATACAGATCAGGAAGAATTGATTAAAGTCATTCGTATTGTAAATCAGGGAAACAAATATTTTAGTCCGAGTATTACAGAAAAGATGATCAATTTCATGTCTGTTCAGAATGTGAGTGAAAATCTGCTTTCTAAAAAAGAAAAGGAAGTTTTAGGACTTATAGCTGAAGGTCTTACCACTAAAGAAATAGCAGCCCAACTCTTTGTAAGCAGCAGAACCATAGAAACGCATCGCGCCAATGTTTTAAAGAAACTAGAGGTAAAAAATACTGCCGAATTAATAAAAAAAGCGACCCAGTTAAATTTAATATAGAGTCTTCCATATCCGTATTTATACGGATATAAATTACGTGATTTCTCATATCTGTAATACATGATGTTTGCCTGTAACTTTGCAGAGAACATTTAAATTTATATATCATGAAGAATCTATATTTCATACTTGCATTTGTATTTGTTACTTTTTCTGCATTTTCACAAGATAGAAGTGATTTAAAAGGACCAGCATATAAAAATTATAAGCACGGTAAGAACAAAACAGAAGTGAAACAGGTTTATACTTCAGACAACAAGGCGAATTTAACCGGTCCGGCTTATAAAAATTATAAACCAGGAAAAAATACAGAAGAAGCAACTTATACCCAAGTTGTATTCGAAAATAAGAAAGCAAATTTAACTGGGCCTGCTTATAAAAATTATAAGCCAGGAAAAACTCAGGAGGTTAGTGTGATTGCTGTTAATGAATAGAGAGCATTACAGCATCATAATTTTTTAGTTAATTAGGATAAAAAAAGCATTTCAAATTTTGAAATGCTTTTTTGTTTTAGATACTCTTGTTGTATTATGAATTTTTCTTCTTGTTTTCTTTCATAGCTTCACCAATTTGATTGCTTGCCGTAAAGCTTGCCACCATATCATTAAGCATATTGCTACCTGCTTGTGGTGAATTTGGTAGCAGAATTAAGTTGCTATTGGTTTCACCTCCTATGGCTTGTAAGGTATCGTAATGTTGTGTTACTACAATTAAAGCTGAAGCTTCCTGGCTATTGATGCCTACTCGGTTTAAAACATCAACCGATTCTTCTAAACCACGTGCAATTTCACGACGCTGATCGGCAATACCTTGTCCTTGTAAACGCTTACTTTCAGCTTCTGCTTTTGCTTTTTCAACAATTAAAATACGTTGTGCATCACCTTCATATTGAGCAGCTGTTTTTTCACGTTCTGCAGCATTAATACGGTTCATAGCTGCTTTAACTTGTGGATCCGGATCGATATCGGTAACCAAGGTTTTAATAATATCAAAACCGTAATCAAGCATGGCATCGTTTAATTCAGCTTTTACAGCCAAGGCGATGTCATCTTTTTTTACGAATACATCATCCAGTTTCATTTTAGGAACTTCGGCACGAACCACGTCAAAAACATAACTGGTTATTTGGTCGTGCGGATAATCGAGCTTATAGAACGCATCGTAAACTTTATCCTTTATGACTTTGTATTGTACAGATATTTTTAAACGAACAAATACGTCGTCTAAGGTTTTAGTTTCTACCAAAACATCCAGCTGTTGAATTTTTAAACTTAAGCGTCCTGAAACCGTATCGATTAATGGAATCTTCAATTGTAACCCGGAATGACGAATACTTTGAAATTTACCAAAACGCTCTATAATAGCAGCTGTTTGTTGTTTAACTGTAAAGAACGAAAAAAATAGGATAACAAGTCCTAAGAATAGAAAAACAGGTATTGAGAATAACATAATGTATTATTTAATGAGTTAGAATAAATTAAGATACTAAAATTATGTGTTATATTTGGTTACAAACCACTAACCAATGAATTTTAAACAATCTTTACTATTAGTAGCATTTGTACTATGTTTTGTTACAACAAGTTTTTCTCAGCATCGAAATTATCGCATTACAAACGGGTTTTCCATTTTTGGAGGAATGACCCAGCTCGACATTGCTACCGACAATTTTGCCACCAGCAAAGAATGGGGGGGATTAGGAGGTATGTGGGCAACCGTCGATATTCCACACCGTTGGTACAATGTTAGTTTTGGTATGCAACTTTCAGAAAGTAAATTGGGTATTTCTGCACGTGAACTTCAGGGAACACCTGAGGATGCGTTTGTAGATTATAAAATGTTTGCTGCTCAAATTGCTTTGTTAGGTCATATAAAATTAGGAACTCCAGATGTAACTATTGATTTAGGGCCTATGTTTCAATATAATAGTGATTTGGAAATGAAGGATAAGGCATATGAAAGTTATTACATTAACAATTATAACAATATACAAGCTTCTGAAATAGGTAGTATTTCAAATTTCAATCTCAATGGTGTTGCAGGAATAACCGCCGGGTACAAGTATGTTAAATTGCGTGCGCAGTATATTTATGGAGCTACGAATATTTTAAAAAGATTAAATTCAAAAGATTTAGATACAACCGGAGGAAAGTCAACATTTAAAGGAAATCAAACCATGTTGGTTTTAGGACTGAACGTGTCTTTTTAAAGGCTTAGATATACAAATGAAAAAGCCATCTTCAAATGAGGATGGCTTTTTTATTTTTAAGAACATTTGTTACTATAATGTTGCTATAACGTTTTGAATACGTTTGATGGTTTCTGCTTTTCCAATCATGTAAATAATATCGAAAACATCAGGACCTTGTAAAGCACCAACTAAGGCTAAACGTAAAGGCATCATCACTTGACCAAAACCAATCTCGTTAGAAGTAATCCAACCTTTAATTTCGTTTTGAAGCGTTTCTGCTGTAAAATCTTCGTTAGTTTCAATAATTGATATTACTTGTGTTAAAATGTCTTTTGTACTATCCTTAAAAGCCTTTTTAGAAGCTTTTTCATCATATTCGGTTGGTGCAGTAAAGAAATAGTGACTTAAGTCCCAAAAGTCGCTTACAAACGTCGCACGTTCTTTAACTAAGCCAATAACCATGGAAATGTAGTTCACATCCATATCGGCTAATTCTGTACGCTGTACTTTAAAAGCTTCAGCTAACTCATCATTATGTTGCTCTTGCATATAATGGTGGTTAAACCATTTAATTTTATCTGGGTCGAAACGTGCCCCGGCTTTATTTACTCTTGCCAAGTCGAAAGCTTCGGTTAATTCTTCAAGGCTGAAAATTTCCTGCTCTGTACCCGGATTCCATCCTAAGAATGCTAAAAAGTTTACTACAGATTCTGCGAAATAGCCATCTTCTTTATAGCCACGAGATACTTCATTGGTTTTAGGATCTGTCCATTGTAATGGAAAGACCGGGAACCCTAATTTATCACCGTCACGCTTGCTTAATTTTCCTTTTCCTGTTGGTTTAAGGATTAAAGGTAAGTGTGCAAATTCTGGAGCATCCCAACCAAAGGCATCGTATAATTGATAGTGTAAGGCTAAACTTGGTAACCATTCTTCACCACGAATAACGTGAGTGATTTCCATTAAATGGTCGTCTACAATATTTGCCAAGTGGTAGGTAGGCATACCATCACTTTTAAATAATACTTTATCATCCAAAATGTTGGTGTCAATTTTAATATCACCACGAATAATATCTTTTAAATGTAAAGTTTCATCCTGTGGACTTTTAAAGCGAATAACGTAGTCTTCACCTGCATCTAATTTCGCCTGAACTTCTTCTTTGCTAAGCGATAAAGAGTTGCTTAATTTTAAACGATTGTGCCAATTGTAGATAAAGGTTTTCCCTTTTTCTTCATGGTCTTTTCTGTGTGCGTCTAAAGCTTCGGCAGTATCAAAAGCATAATAAGCTTTGCCTTTAGCAATTAATTCTTCGGCATATGCTTTGTATAAATGCTTGCGCTCACTTTGTCTGTAAGGTCCAAATTTTTCATTTTTATCTACGCCTTCATCAAATGGGATTCCACACCAGTTTAAAGCATCTATAATGTATTTTTCTGCGCCTTCGACATAACGGTTTTGGTCTGTATCTTCAATTCTTAAAATAAAAGTACCGTTGTGTTTTTTGGCAAATAAATAATTAAATAAAGCAGTACGAACACCCCCTATATGAAGTGGTCCGGTTGGGCTTGGTGCAAAACGCACACGAACATCTTTAGTCATGTTTGAAAAATTTGCTGCAAAGATACAATTAACACATTATTATAGACACTCTAAAAAATAAAATTGTAGATTTATAGGTTATAAAGCCAATAACTGTGACGAATTTTAACAACATACAATTAAAGCTTGAAGGGTTTATAAAACGTTATTATTATAACGAATTACTAAAAGGCGCCATCTTGTTTTTTGCCATTGGATTACTCTATTTTTTAGGAACTTTATTGGTGGAATATATGTTATGGTTAAACACCACAGCACGAACTATTTTGTTTTGGTTGTTTGTATTTGTTGAGATAGGTTTGTTGATTAAGTTTATTGTCTGGCCTTTGTCGAAGCTTGTAAAACTTCAAAAAGGTATTAACTATGAGCAGGCATCAAGAATTATAGGAGAACATTTTCCAGAAGTTAATGATAAGTTATTAAATGTACTTCAGCTAAATAAAAATTCCTATAAGAGTGATTTACTCTTAGCAAGTATAGAACAGAAGTCTGTTGAGCTTTCACCAATACCTTTTAAGTTAGCTATTAATTTTAAGGCTAATATTAAGTATTTAAAATACGCAGCTATTCCTGTTTTAATTTTATTGGCTGTTTTCTTTACTGGAAATTTTAATTGGTTTAGTGATAGCTACAAACGAGTGGTGCATTATAAAACTGCTTATGAACCACCTGCGCCATTTCAGTTTTTTGTAATTAATGATGATTTAAATGCTTTGGAAGATAAGGATTTTAAATTGCTTGTTAGAACATCTGGAAGTCTAACACCAGAGAATGTTCAAATCACTTACAATGATGAAACTTATTATTTGCAGCAAACTGGAGTAGGGGAGTTTGAGTATATTTTTACTAAACCGAAAGAACAAATTTCGTTTCAATTACAAGCTAATAATGTTGAATCTAAACCTTACCTATTGAAGCTTATTGAGGTGCCTTCCTTATTAGATTTTCAAATGGTGTTAGATTATCCGGTGTATACTAATAAAGAGGATGAAATTTTAAGAAGTACAGGAAATGCCGTTGTGCCTGAAGGGACCAAAGTAAGCTGGAAATTGAAAACGAAATCAACCTCACAGGTTCATTTGTATTCTAAAGATACCATTTTGTTTGCGGAAAATACCGATGGTGAATTTGAAACTTCGAAGCAGGTTTTTAATGATTTTAATTATAGTTTAAGTACTAGTAATACTCAGTTATCAAACTATGAAAATTTAGGTTTTAATATTGATGTTATTAAGGATGCCTATCCTGAGTTGAATGTTAAAATGCAAACAGATAGTTTGGATTTACAAACCTTATATTTTTATGGTCAGGTTAGCGATGATTACGGATTTAGCAAATTGCAAATGGTTTATTATCCGGCTGATGATGCTTCAAATTTGAAAACTTTAGAAATGAATGTTTCTAATTCAAATTATGATGAATTTATTACATCGTTTCCGTATAATGTTGATATTCAGGATGGTGTAGCTTATGAGTTGTTTTTTCAAGTGTATGATAATGATGTAGTTAACCATTATAAAACTGTTAAATCCAATACGTTTAGTTATAGAAAGCGTACTGTTGAGGAGGAAAAACAAAAAAATCTTCAGGAACAGAAGGAAACCATTAAAGATTTAAATAAATCTCTAAAGAATTTTGAGGAACAGGAAAAGCAACTGGAGCAATTATCCAATACTCAAAAAGAAAAGGAGACTTTAAATTTTAATGATAAAAAGAAATTGGAGTCTTTTCTGGAACGTCAAAAACAACAAGATGAATTGATGAAAAATTTCAATAAAAAATTTAAAGATAATATTGAAAATTTTCCTCAGGATAAAAAGGATGACCCGTTTAATGAAGATTTAAAAAAACGTCTTGATGAAAATGAAGAGAAGTTAAAACAGGATGAAGAATTGCTTGAAGAATTAGAGAAATTTAAAGACAAAATTACCAAAGAGCAATTGGCAAATCGTCTTGAAGAATTAGCGAAACAAAACAAAAATAAAAAACGAAGTTTAGAGCAGTTGCTTGAATTGACTAAACGTTTTTATGTGCAACAAAAGCTTGATAAGTTGAAAGATGATTTAATGCAAATGGCCATTAAGCAAGATGATCTTTCTAAACAAGAACGTGAAGAAAATACAAAGGAAAATCAGGATGCTCTCAATAAGGAATTTCAAAAATTCACGGAAGAATTAGAAAATTTACAAAAGGAAAGTAAAGGGTTAAAAAAGCCTATTGATGTGCCGCAGGATAAACTTGAGGAAAATGAAATTAAGAAGGAACAGAAAAATGCTTCCAAGTCTTTAGATCAAGATCAGGAGCTGCAAAATTCTGATCAGCAGTCGAAGGATTCAAAACAAAATGAAAACATGCAGAACGCTCAAAAGAGTCAAAAAAGGGCTGCTGAGAAAATGAAAAAAATGAGTGATCAAATGCAGTCTTCAATGCAAGCCGGTGGGGGTGAACAAATGCAGGAAGACGTTGATATGTTACGTCAGATTTTGGATAATTTGGTGTTGTTTTCATTTGATGAAGAAGCGTTAATGAATCAGTTCAAAGGCATAGAGGAAGGACATAGTAAGTATGCTGGGTATTTAAAGAATCAAAACAATTTAAGAGAGCATTTTGAGCATATCGATGATAGCTTATTCGCTTTGTCGTTACGTCAACCTAAGTTATCTGAGCAGGTAAATAAGGAGATTACGGAAGTATATTATAACGTTGATAAAGCTCTAAATTATTTTGCTGAGGGGCAGGTTTATCAGGGTATTTCTAATCAGCAGTTCACAGTTACCGCCGCGAATAATTTAGCCAATTTTTTAAGTTCGGTTCTTGACAATATGGAAGAGCAGTTGAATATGTCGCAAAGTTCAAGTGGTCAAGGGGATATGCAGTTGCCTGATATTATTATGAGTCAGGAGCAGTTAAATGAAATGATGCAGGAGGGGATGAAACAAAGTGAAGAAGGTCAACCAAAAGATGAAGAAGGACAAGGAGAGGAGAAGAAGAGTCAAGGAGACAATGAAGGTAAAGATGGTAAGTCAGGTGAAGAAGGGGAAATGAATGAAAATGGAGAGGGGGATTCTGAGGAGCTTAACGGATTATTGTATGAGATTTATCAGCGCCAACAAGAGCTTAGAAATGCGCTTGAGGAGCGTATTTCCAAAGAGGGGAGCAATGCCAATTCAGATCGTTTGATACGTTCTATGGAGCAGATAGAAATGGAATTATTAAACAAGGGATTCACAAATCAAACCCTTCAAAAGATGATGAATTTGAAGCATCAATTATTAAAGTTGGACAATGCTACCTTTCAGCAAGGAGAGGATAACAAGCGTGAATCTGAAACAAATAATAACACATTTAATAATACGTCTAACAATCAATTACCAAATGCAAAGCAATATTTTAATACTACTGAAATATTGAATAAACAAACACTACCTTTGCAGCCGGATTATAAAAAGAAAGTTCAAGTTTATTTTAAGCAAAGCAATGATTAATTTCAATTACGAAACCGATTTCAATTTAGACAATGAAGAAGAATTAGCTACCTGGATTACTGGTGTTATTTCAAGTGAAGGCTATAAGCTGGAAGAAATTAATTATGTCTTTTGTGATGATGACTACCTTCATAAATTGAATGTTGAATTTCTTAATCATGATACGTTAACTGATATCATTAGTTTTGATTATACTGTTGGTAAGTTGATACAGGGAGACATTTTTATTTCTGTGGAGCGCGTAGCAGATAATGCTAAGGATTTTAATGTTGAATTTAATAAGGAATTACAACGGGTAATTGTCCATGGCGTATTACATTATTGTGGGTATAAAGATAAGTCTGAAACAGAAGAGGTTCTAATGAGGGAGAAAGAAGATTTCTATATTAATCAACTTGATTAATATTCACGAAATCAACGTATATTTGCAAACTCAAAATTAAAAATTGTCTAGTGTTCCACGTGGAACAGTCTTAAAAAGTAAAGTTATGTTTAGTGATGTATATGATGTTATAGTTGTTGGTGCTGGTCATGCTGGTAGCGAAGCTGCGGCGGCAGCGGCCAACATGGGAAGTAAAACATTACTTGTTACAATGAACCTGCAAAACATCGCACAGATGTCTTGTAATCCTGCTATGGGAGGTATTGCTAAGGGGCAAATTGTACGTGAGATTGATGCACTTGGTGGGTATAGTGGAATTGTTTCTGATACCTCTGCTATTCAATTTAAAATGCTTAATAAATCTAAGGGGCCTGCTATGTGGAGTCCGAGGGTGCAGAGTGATCGTATGCGTTTCGCTGAAGACTGGCGCATGCTTTTAGAAGGGACTCCTAATTTAGATTTTTACCAGGAAATGGTTTCCGGTTTATTGATAGAAGGTGATCAGGTTGTCGGTATTAAAACTTCACTTGGTGTTGAGATAAAAGGTAAGTCGGTTGTTTTAACTAACGGAACGTTCTTGAATGGTTTAATTCATATTGGTGATAAAAATTTTGGTGGAGGTAGAGCAGGTGAAAAGGCTGCGACGGGAATTACAGAACAGTTGGTTGATTTAGGTTTTGAGTCTGGAAGGATGAAAACAGGAACACCTCCTCGTGTGGATGGCCGTTCTTTAGATTATTCTAAAATGACTGAGCAACCAGGAGATGAAAACCCTGAAAAGTTTTCTTATTTAGACGTCACAAAACCGTTAACAAAACAGCGTTCTTGTCATATGACTTACACCAGTGAGTTGGTTCATGATTTACTTCGAGAAGGCTTCGATAGATCGCCAATGTTTAATGGTAGAATCAAAAGTTTAGGCCCGCGTTATTGTCCTTCTATTGAAGATAAAATTAATCGTTTTGCTGATAAAGACCGTCATCAATTATTTATCGAACCGGAAGGATGGAATACATGTGAAGTGTATGTAAATGGATTTTCAACTTCGCTTCCAGAAGATGTTCAATTTAAAGCATTGCGTGCGGTTGCTGGTTTTGAAAATGTAAAATTCTTTAGACCTGGTTATGCTATCGAATACGATTATTTTCCGCCAACACAGTTAAAGCATACTTTAGAAACCAAACTAATTAATGGACTTTATTTTGCTGGTCAGATTAATGGAACAACTGGTTATGAAGAAGCGGCTTCACAAGGATTAATGGCAGGTATAAATGCAAGCTTAAAAGTTCAGGAGCGCGACCCGTTTATGCTTAACAGAGATGAAGCTTATATAGGTGTTTTAATTGATGATTTAATTACAAAAGGAACCGAAGAGCCATATCGTATGTTTACATCGCGTGCAGAGTATCGTACGTTGCTTAGACAGGATAATGCTGATTTAAGATTAACACCTAAAGGATTTGAATTAGGTTTGGCTTCTGAAAAACGTTTAAAACGTATGGAAGAAAAACATGAGGCGGCTGAAAAATTTGTTTCTTTTTTTGAGGAAACCAGTGTGAAACCTGAAGTAATAAATCCTATTCTTGAAAGTAAAGATTCAGCTCCGGTAAACCAGTCTGGAAAGATTTTTAAAATATTCGCTAGACCAAATGTGGAGATGAGTGATATGCGAAAAATTGAAAGTGTTGAAAATTATATTCAGGAAAATAATTTAGATGCTGAAATTATTGAGCAGGCCGAAATTCAGGTTAAGTATTCAGGATATATAGCTAAGGAAAAAAATAATGCTGATAAATTAAGTCGATTAGAATATGTAAAGATTCCAGAGAATTTTGATTATTCTCAAATTAAATCGATGAGTTTTGAAGCTCGTGAAAAATTGAAAAAGATTCAACCAAGAACAGTGTCGCAGGCATCACGAATTAGTGGTGTTTCTCCAAACGATATTTCCGTTTTATTGGTTTATATGGGAAGATAATTGTTAAACGTTCCACGTGGAACGTTTATTTTTTATTCAAAAATGAATCAATTTTAAATTAATTCAAGAACAAAATTCATTTTAATTTTTAAAAATAGTTGTGCATTCGTGGTAAAAGAAAACGAAACAAAAGTGTATTTAAATGTAAAAGATCATTCCGTTTCAGGAGAAGAATTTCGATTAATTAAAAATTCAGATTTTGGATTTTTAGAAACCACACCACAACCCAGTTTAGAAAAATTACCCGACTATTATAAAAGCGAAGATTACATTTCGCATACCGATGCGAAGCGAAATACTTTTGAAAAAGTATATCATATTGTTCGGTCGTATGCTTTAAATAAAAAACTGCAATTAATAAATTCCTTTTCATCGGAATCTAAAACCATTTTAGATATTGGATGCGGAACCGGAGATTTTTTGCAAACCGTACAAAAAAATGGTTGGACCGTTTTTGGTATTGAACCAAATAAAGAGGCTAGGGGAGTAGCAAATCAAAAAACGCATGATTCGGTTTTTGACGTCGATCAACTTTCAAAATTTGAAAATTATAGTTTTGATGTTATTACGCTTTGGCATGTTCTTGAACATTTACCAGATTTAGAAGATCAGATATCTAATTTTAAAAAACTTTTAAAACCAAACGGCACTTTGGTAATTGCGGTTCCGAATTTTAAAAGTTACGATGCCAAATATTATAAATCGTTTTGGGCTGCTTTCGATGTGCCGAGACACTTATGGCATTTTGATGCTGATTCTATTTCAAAATTATTTGCATCAGTAGCTATGGAGGTCGTAAAAATAAAACCGATGTTGTTTGATGCGTTTTATGTAAGTCTGCTTTCTGAAAAGTACAAAACCGGAAAGATGAATTTTCTAAACGGATTTTTGGTGGGTTTACGATCAAATGTAAAAGCGATGTCTTCAAAAGAGGCTTCTTCCTTAATTTATGTTCTCAGAAACGTTAAAAATTAGATTTAAGCCTGTATTTGCTTTTTAGTCTTGTTTGAATGATGAAATACCAGTCTGATTTTTAAAAGTGTCTTAAATCGCTTTAAAATGGCTGGTTTTTAATAAGAGTTTCTTATTGATGAATATTTTATAGATAAAAATTATTTATCATTTAAATAAAACTTAATTTATATCGAATTATACTTTACTTTACTACATTTGGCTTTATTAAATTAACGAACAAAACATGAAGAAAGTATTTTATCTTGCTGCAGTAGCTGTGGCTTTAACATCTTGCCAGAAACAGGCAAAAATTGGATTTGTAGATAATGGAGTGGTGATTAATGATTACCAGGAGAAAAAAGATGTTGAAACAAAATATGAAGAGAAAGAAGCTGCTTTTAGAAAAAAAGCAGATAGTATAGGTCAGGCGTTTCAAATGGAAGTTCAGTCAAAGCAGGCTGAAGCTCAAAAATCTTCTCAGGCAAAGGCACAAGAATTAATGGCTGGTTTACAACAAAAGCAACAACAGTTACAGCAACAAATGCAAGTGGAACAGCAAATGATGCAACAAGCATTTCAAGCCGATATCGATTCTGTTATTAACCACGTTAAAGCTTTTGTGAAAGATTATGGAAAAGATAATGGTTATACATATATTTTAGGAACCAGTGAGGCTGCCGCTACTGTAATGTATGGTGTAGAAGAAGACGATTTAACAAAAACAATTACCGATGCTTTAAACGAAGCATATAAAAAGTAAAACAAGTTTCAGTTTTTTATAATTTTAGGCTCAGATTTTTAGTTTCTGAGCTTTTTTTATGAGTTTTATTTTAATTATAAGAAATTTCTTATATAATTTATAGAAACAATTTGAGGACTTGTTCGTTGTCTTAATAGACTATTTTGACCCAAATTGATTTTGAATTTATTTTCAAAATCGAATATTATAAAAACGTTTAACCTTAAAATAAATTAATTTTGATGAAACACGTTGTGTTTAGCTTATGTATGTTATTTAGCTGTGTTATTCTGGCACAGGATAAATATACCATTCGGGGAGTTTTAAAAGATAAAGCCAATGGTGAAACCATTATTGGAGCAACAGTCTTTTTGCAAGGCACATCGAACGGTGCAATTACCAATGAATATGGTTTTTATTCGTTAACAGTCCCTAAAGGGGATTATACAATTTTAGTTTCCTATTTGGGGTATAATACTATTACAAAATCTATTAGTTTATCAGCTGATATAACTTTAGATTTTGAACTTGAAGAATCGGCAACCTCATTAAATGAAGTTGTAATTGTAGCCGAGGAATCCGAGCAGATTGCTATTAAAAAACCTCAAATGAGTGTTTCTAAATTAAATGCCGGTACTATTAAACAGATTCCTGTAGTTATGGGTGAGGTCGATGTTTTGAAATCTATTCAAACTCTTCCTGGAGTTACCAATAATGGAGAAGGTTCTTCCGGTTTTAATGTGCGTGGAGGTGCAGCCGATCAGAATTTGGTGCTACTTGATGAAGCTATTATTTATAACACATCTCACTTTTTTGGTTTCTTTTCGGTGTTTAATGCCGATGCTATTAAAGATATAAAGCTTTATAAAGGTGATATCCCGGCTAATTTTGGAGGACGTGTGTCATCTGTATTAGATGTGCGTCAAAAGGATGGAAACAGCAAGAATTTTAGCTTAAATGGAGGTGTTGGGCTTATATCAAGTAGGTTGGCTGCAGAAGGTCCTGTATTTGGTGATAAAGGATCGTTTTTAATCGCCGGAAGAACATCGTATGCGCATTTATTAATGAAAGCTATAGAGGATTTAAAAGATGATAAAATTTCGTTTTACGATTTAAACTTAAAAACCAATTATCAGATAAACGATAATAACCGAATTTATCTATCCGGATATTTTGGTCGTGATGTGTTTAATCTATCTACGGTTATTGAAAATAACTATGGGAATGCGACAGGAAACCTTAGATGGAATCATATTTTTAATGATAAATTGTTTTCTAATTTATCATTTATTTATAGCAAGTACGATTATCAAATTATCCTTGATTTTATTGAGTTAGATTGGATTGCCGATATTAAAAATTACAACCTTAAATACGATTTAAAGTACTATTTAAATGATAAAATAAATCTGGATTTCGGAGTTAGTGGTATATCCTATAATTTGAATCCTGGAGAGGTAATGCCAAGCTCAGAAAGTTCTTCAATTAATTATTTAAAATTAGATGATAAACGTGCTTTCGAAGGTGGTTTATATGTTAGTGCTGAGCATGAAATAACTAAAAACCTATCGGCACAGTACGGATTACGTTTCAGTACGTTTTCCAGATTAGGAGGTCAGAGTATGACCAATTATGTTAACGACCAACCCGTTGTTTATAATCCGGAATTGGATATTTACGAGCGTGGTGAAGCATCCGGAGAAACCTATTTTAAAAATGGTGAAAGTATTAAAGATTTCAGCAATTTTGAGCCGCGTTTAGGCTTATCTTATCAGTTGAATAATAATACAGCTTTAAAAGCGAGTTATACCAAATCAACGCAGTATTTACATTTATTGTCTAATACATCTTCTGTTACGCCTTTAGATGTATGGACACCTAGTGGGCAGTATATAAAACCTCAAATTTCGAATCAGTATGCGATGGGGTATTTCAGAAAGTTTAAAAACAATACTTACGCTCTAGAATTAGAAACCTATTACAAGACAATTGACAACCGAATTGATTATATAGATGGGTCTGATTTAATCGGAAATAATAATATAGAAACCGAAATTTTAAATGGTGAAGCACGTGCTTATGGTTTAGAGTTACTGTTGAGAAAGAATAAGGGAAATTTCACAGGTTGGTTTGCTTATACCTTATCGAAATCTGAACAACGAACTTTAGGCGGAAAGGCCGGAGGTCCGGGAATAAATAATGGCGACTGGTATAATACGCCTTACGATAGGACCCATGATATTTCGGTAACAGGAAGCTATAAGTTAAATAACAAATGGAGTTTTAGTTCGAATTTAATATTTCAAACTGGAAGACCGGTAACCTATCCAAACGGACAATATAATTACGAGGGGCTCTCAGTGGCAACGTATGCGAATAGAAATGAAGATCGTTTACCAAGCTACCACAGGTTAGATTTATCGGCAACTTATAAGCCTAATAGAAAGCCAGAGAACCGTTGGAAAGGCGAGTGGGTATTTGGTATTTATAACGTGTATAACAGAAAGAATGCGGCTTCTATTTCGTTTAATCAAAACGATCAAACAGGGTTAAATGAAGCATCGCGAATTTCAATATTCGGAATTATTCCTTCAGTAGCTTACAATTTTAAATTTTAAACAGAATGAAACGATATATAAAAAACATAGCCGTATTAATCATTGCAAGTTTAGGGTTATTTGCTTGTGAAGATGTGATTGATGTAGAAGTACAAACGGGGCAAATCCGTTTGGTTATAGAAGCATCTTTAGATTGGGAAAAAGGGACTTTAGGGAATAATCAAACTATTAAATTAAGCACTTCAACCCCATATTTTGAAACTGCCAATAATACAGCGGTAACTAACGCTACCGTAATGGTAACAAATTTAGACACGAACGAGGTTTTTAATTTTGTAAATCAAAACGATGGAACATATACAACAGATGTTTTTGTGCCTGTTGAAAATAACCAGTATCAATTAGAAGTGGTTTATAACAATGAAACATATATTGCCACAGAAACCTTAATGCCTGTGCCAGATATTAATGATGTAAATCAATCGGTTGATGGCGGTATAGATCCAGATTTATTGGAGGTGAATATTTATTTTGATGATCCTGCCGATGAAGATAATTTCTACTTAATACGTTACTACGAAGAAGGCGATTTATTTCCGTATTTCGAAGATTATTCAGATGAGTTTTCAAACGGAAATGAAGTTCATGATTTCTTTGAAAAGCAAGAAGATGAAGATAATGATCAGGCTGAGTTTCAACCAGGGGATTCTGTCGATATAAGTTTGTATGGTATTTCAGAACGTTATTATAACTATATGCGTATTTTAATAGAGCAGTACTATTCCGGAGGAAATCCGTTTTCTTCAAATGGCGTTCAGTTAAAAGGAAACTGTGTTAATGCAACCAATCAAGCCAATTATCCTTACGGTTATTTCAGAGCAACGCAAGTGGTGAAAACCAGTTATACATTTCAGTAAAAGAATAGAAATAAAAAGTGAAAAGTCGGCGAATTTGAAACAAGGTCTAATAGCAGAAAACGTTGTGACAAATTCGCTTTTTACTCTTCTTCACTTAAAATACTCCCAGCATAAGTTTTAGCTATTAAACCAGTCTTGGAGGTTAAGATTTTGGGAACAAAAAAAGGATTAACTCACTAGATTGTTCTAGATCATTTAAAATCTCTCGTTTATATTAAAACAGCTGAAAATAGATTTACCCTACTTTTTATTTTAATTTTTTTAAATTTGATTGTCAGGCCCTAAGCATTTTAGCAAGTTATGGACAATGAAAACCAATCTGTTTGCGAACAGAAAACCTACGAATTTCTCTTTAATATGCATTCGGAGACGTTGTATAGCTTCATTTATTATAAATGTGGCGATCAGCAACAGGCCGAAGATATTGTCCAGGAAGCTTATATAAAACTTTGGAATAATTGTTCTAAAGTTCTTTTTACAAAAGCAAAATCTTATCTCTATACAGTTGCCAGAAATTTATTTTTAAATGAAGTTGCACACCAGAAAATCGTTTTAGAACATCAATCGAATCAGATAAAACAAAACAATTTAGAAACTCCTGAATTTTTATTGGAGGAACAGCAATTCATGGAAAAATTGAAACGGGCTATAGCTAATTTACCTGAAAAGCAACGCGAAGTTTTTTTGTTAAGCAGAATAGGTAAGAAAAAATATACTGAGATCTCAGAGATTGTTGGCATCTCTGTTAAGGCTGTAGAAAAACGTATGAGTCAAGCCTTAGAATTGTTGCGAAAGCAAATAGTTGAAATTTAAAGTAGGGTAAAACCGTAATTAACTGTTTTAGAAGTATAATAACGTATGTTATATGGAGCCATTTAAACAAGATGAATCATTTTTAGCACGCTGGATTGCTGGTGAATTAACTGGTGAAGAGCTTGAAAACTTCAGAAAATCTGAAGATTATGCGCTTTATAACAAAATTAATGAAGCATCGCAAAGTTTACGTGTTCCAGAGTTTAACAAAGCACAGGTTTTTGATAAAATACAAGAGAACACCTTAAAAGTGAATCATAAACCTAAAGTAAAACGATTAGTACCTGCCTGGGTTTATGCAGCTGCAGCCATATTAGTCTTAGCGTTTGGTGTGTTTTATTTTACATTGAGAGAATCTCAATATACTACAGGTTACTCAGAGCAGTTGGCAGTGGTTCTTCCTGATGAGTCAAAAGTTCAGTTAAATGCCAATTCAGAATTACATTTTAAATCTTTTAATTGGGAAAATAACAGAGTTTTAGAGTTATCTGGCGAAGCGTTTTTTGATGTTGAAAAAGGCCAGAAGTTTAGGGTAGAGACAGCTTTAGGCTTTGTTGAAGTTTTAGGTACAGAATTCAATGTGGTTGCTCGGGATGGTTATTTTGAAGTACAATGTAGAGAGGGTAAAGTGCAGGTTACCACTATGTCTGATAAAGAAAAAACTATACTTGTTCCTGGTAAAGCGGTTAGAATTGTAAATAATAAGTTAGAAACCTGGACTTTTAAAACCAGTGAGCCAAGTTGGATTACAGGAGAAAGTAGCTTTTACGATACTCCTATGAAACAGGTAATATTAGCTTTAGAAAATCAATATCAGATAACAATTGATGCTTCACAAGTTGATATAAATAAACGTTATACGGGTGGATTTACGCATAAGGATATAAATCTGGCTTTAAGAACCGTTTTGATTCCTATGGATTTTACCTATACTTTTAATGCCGATAAACGCGTTATAGTTCTGAAATCAAGTAACTAAGAATTAGATTAATAAAAATTATTTTAAATTTAAGGTGTTATTTGAATGAACTTAACCGAATAAATGAAATATAAATTAACAATAGCCTTCCTGTTAGTTTCATTTACTATGCTTTCTCAGGAAAAAGCATCGGTTAACTATTTAAACACTCCAGTAGTTCAAGTGCTTTTGGATTTTGAATCTAAATTCAATGTTAAGTTCTCGTATAATGCAAAGTTAATAGGCGAGCAGTTAATCTCTTTAGAAGCGAAACAAGCTACATTAGATGAACTTTTATTTGATATTGAAGCGTTGGTTGATATTAAATTTACAAAGGAGACAGAGCGTTATTATACCGTTCAAAAAATTAAAAACCGAAGTATAACAGATACTCAGCATTTAGAAAAAGTTGTAGTAAAGGAATATATTACTTCTGGAATTAGTGAAAATAACGATGATACTTCAATTATTCTATCTCCTGAAAAATTAGGAATCTTACCAGGCTTAACCGAGCCAGATGTACTGCAAAGTATTCAGTTGTTACCCGGCGTTCAAAGTCCGACAGAAACCGCTTCTGGTTTGTTTATTCGAGGAGGAACACCCGATCAGAACTTGGTGCTTTGGGATGGTATTAAAATGTATAATTCCGGGCATTTTTTTGGAACTATTTCAGCCTTGAATCCATACATCACTCAGGATATAAAACTTTATAAAAACGGAACCAAAGCACGTTACGGTAATCGAATTTCCGCAGTTATTGATATCACATCCGATGAAGATATCCCGGATAAATTAACCGGAAGTACCGGATTTAATATGACGCATACCGATGGCAATCTGAAAGTGCCGTTGAGTAATAAGGCTGCTATAATGATTTCAGGAAGGCGGTCTATTGCTGATATTGTAGATACCGAGACGTTTAGGAATTTATCAAAAAGAGTGTTTCAGGAAACAAAAATATCAGAAGGCAATAAGGTATTTGAAGATGATGAAGTTACCACAACTAAAGACTTATTCTTTTTTAATGATTTTACTGTAAAAGCCATTGTAAAACCTAATGAGAACAATACTTTTTTAGTGAGTAATTTATTCACGAAGAATAAACTGGATTATGGGTTTTTAATTGAAGATTACGATGAAGCTTCTCAGGATAAATTAGATATTAAAAATCAAGGGTCAAGTATAAAATGGAACCATGGCTATAGCGATGATTTTAATCATGAATTTAGTGCCTATTATTCAAACTACGATTTTGATTACACGGGTACAAATTCAATAACTAATGAGTTTAATGACCGGCTTAACAAACAAAATCGAGTAGAGGATTTAGGTTTTGCCTTCGATACAAATTACAACTTAGATGAGGCGTCAACCTTAGGTTTTGGGTATCAGTTTTCATCGAATAAAGTAAAGTATTTATTGAATTTTGAAGATAGTGAAAGTCCGGAAGATAACTATAATGAATCCAATGTGAACACTAATAACAATCATGGAATATATGGTGATTATAAGTATTATGTTTTAGATAAATGGTTGCTCAATTTTGGAGTTAGAGCTAATTATTTTTCAGTAGTCGATAAACTCTTTTTTGAGCCAAGATTTCAGTTAGAAACAAAGCTTTTTTCGAATTTAAAATTTAAAAGCTCTGTGGAAAATTTACATCAATCGGTTAGTGAGGTTATTGAATTTAATACGCAGGATTTTGGATTGGAAAATCAAATTTGGGTATTGTCCGATGGCGATGAGATTCCTGTTTTAAGGAGTTTTCAAGTCACATCTGGTTTTGTTTTCGATAAAGCGGGATGGCATTTGGATGTTGAAGGATACTATAAAGATATTGATGGTTTAACTTCGTTTACGTTAGGGTTTGATAATATTGACGATTTCTTTTCTAAAGGAAAAAGTAAGGTTTTCGGACTTGATGTTTTAATTAAAAAGAAAATACAAAATTATCGAACCTGGTTAAGTTATTCTGTAATGGATAACAATTTTACTTTTAATACCATCAATAATGGGGAAGCGTTTCCGGGTAATTCTGATATCACTCATCATCTAACATGGTCTCTTACCTACGAATGGAAACATTTCGATGTGTCTTTAGGCTGGACTATGAGAACCGGCATTCCGTATACTAAAGCAAATGGTTTAATAGAAACTTCAGGAGATCCTGTAATTGATTTTGAAGCAACCAATGGAGCCAGACTACCAAACTATCATAAATTGGATGTTTCTGCGACTTATGCCTTTAATTTTTCAAGAAGTGAGCGATGGAAAGGAAAATTGGGTGTGTCCTTTTTAAATGTTTACAATCAAAAAAATGTGTTGAGTCGTAAATATGAAATAGCAAAAAGTACAGAAGATGATGGTTTTGTACTACGTGAAATCAATAAGAATTCGTTAGGGTTTACGCCGAATTTAGTGTTTAGAATTGACTTCTAAATAACTACTCTTTTTTATGAAGTAAGCGGGTAAGTTTAATTGATAAGTCGGTTAAAATAATTTTTGCATTTCCGTTACGTTCAATATGGTAAATAGCGTCCTGGAGTTCATCACTAATTTCCATTATGTTATTACCATGAATAAATGGCGCGAAGTTTTCCAGTTTAAATTTTTCGGTTTTCGGTTCTAGGTAAACTAAATCGGTAGCGCTGTAATTCATTAATAGAGCTTGTCTGAAGAAATCTATACAAAACTGAAGGAATTGCTTTTGAGTCTCTCGACCTGTTTTTGCTATATCTTCACTCCAAGATATTAAATCGTGAATAGCTGCCTTGTTGCCTTTGGCTTTAAAGGCGCTGCGTATCCAGAAAATAAACCAGGTTTCAAACTGAAGATCTTCAGAATCCTGATAAACCAAATCACAGGCTTTATTATAGTTACCGTTAGATTGATGTGCAATTTTTGTTGCAGCGGCATCGTTTAAGTCGTATTTACTTTTGAGTGATTCTATAATAACATCTTCTGCTAAAGGAGGAAAATGCAATACTTGGCAGCGCGAACGTATGGTATTGATAATTTGTTCTTCATCTTCAGCAATAAGCAAAAAAATAGTTTTGGTTGGTGGCTCTTCAATAAGTTTTAAAAGTTTATTGGCGGCTGCAATATTCATCTTTTCAGCCATCCAGATAATCATCACCTTATAACCTCCTTCGTACGATTTTAAGGAAAGTGCTTTTACAATATCCTGAGCTTCATCAACCCCAATTTGTCCTTGTTTGTTGTCGACCCCTAAAAGCTTGTACCAATCAAAAAGGTTTCCGTAAGGTTGTTCCTTTAAAAGCTGGCGCCATTCTTCGAGATAATGACTCGAAACCGGATGACTTTTTGCTTTTTCACTGGTTGTTACAGGAAAAGCAAAGTGTAAATCTGGATGCGAAAGGTTGTTGAATTTTAGATTACAAGATTCGTTCCCAGTGGTATTTTCTCCATTGTTATTATTACAAAGAATATACTGTGCATAGGCAATGGCCATAGGTAAGGTGCCAGAACCCTCAGGTCCAACAAACAATTGGGCATGCGGAATTCTGCCATTATCAACACTTTGTGTTAAATGGGATTTAATGTAGTCTTGACCTAAAATTTCTGAAAATAGCATGCAACAAATATAACCGAATTCATAACAGATTTCATAGCAACTCATGTAATAAGACTAAATAACAGGCAGATTATCGAAATTGTAATGGGAAATTATAATTTTATTTTAGATTTGATAAACCCTATTAATCTATTCATTTTTAGTTGTTTAAAAACAAGAGTCATGAACAAAACTACAATCACTTTTCTCTTTTTGGTGGCCTGTTCATTTTTTCTTGGAGCTCAGGCTTTTAAGCAGGGTTTTGATGCCAGCGATAAAGACAACTGGGCATATTCAACGAATGTTCCGTTTTATTCCAAACAAAATGGAACCGATTTATGGGGAAGATTTTCACAGGCTAACGGAAGAATACCAAGAGCTTTTTCAGGAACAACGTATATAGCTGGTAGAGATTTAGATAACGATTATTCACAATCTGTTACAGGCTTAGAGTCTCCTGAACATATTCTGCTATTTAATCCAGTTGAATTGAATGGTGTTCCTGCCGATATTTCTTTTAGAGTACAGTATGTGAATTTAAAATCTTCTGATTATATCTATTTTGAAGTGGCTTTTGATGATGAAACCGAGTGGACGAGATATGATTTTCATGAAGATATTTTTAAAACGGCTTTAAGTGGTAACTTTAACTCTCAGGGGTGGAAGCAGATAACTTACAATGTTCCATCCGGTTATCAATATGTTCGTATGCGCATAGTGATTTACCAGAATGGAAATGCTTATTTGGGTTTTGATGATTTTGAATTAACTATGAAAACGTTGTCTTCAAACAATTTGAGTATTGAAGGTTTTTCATTTGGACCAAACCCAACCAAGGATTATTTGAAAATTAAAGCAAATGCTATTCTAGATGGCATCTCGCTTTACAATGTTCTTGGAAAGGAAGTGTTAACCAAAACGATTAAAAATACGGAAACTAATCTAGATGTGTCAAATCTCCCAAATGGCGTTTATATTGCTAAAGTGATATCGGGGAGCGATTCTCAAAGTGTCAAGATTATAAAGAAATAAGCTTAAATTCAATAATAGATTATAAATCCGGTTAGCTATTTTTAGTTATCCGGATTTTTTATTTAAGTAGGCATATCATATCTTCTATTTTTGAACTTATTTTTCTACTGAAATCTATTTTTTTAATAATTCTTAAGTAGTTACATCGTTTTCGTAAAAAAAGGCGTTTTAAACCTGTTTTTAATTAGTTACATTTGTGAATCAAATTAATTAAGAATAATAATGAAAACGCTAAACGATTTTAACTTCAAAGATAAAAAAGCACTTATCCGTGTGGATTTTAACGTGCCTTTAGATGAAAATTTTAATGTTACCGATGCAACCAGAATAGTATCTGCAAAGCCAACAATTATAAAGGTTTTAGAAGATGGCGGAAGTTGTATTTTAATGTCTCACCTAGGGCGTCCGAAAGGTGTTCAGGATGAGTTTTCATTAAATCACATTGTTGCTAAAGTTTCTGAAATTTTAGGAGTTGAAGTAAAATTCGTTTCAGAATGTGTTGGTGAAAAGGCTGAAGCCGCAGCAGCAAGTTTACTGCCAGGCGAGGTTTTATTACTTGAAAATTTACGTTTTCATAAAGAAGAGGAAGCTGGAGACAAAGCGTTTGCTGGTCAGTTAGCGAAACTTGGAGATATTTATGTAAACGATGCCTTTGGTACAGCACACAGAGCACATGCATCGACTACAATTGTTGCAGAATTCTTCCCTGATCACAAATGTTTCGGAAGCTTATTAGCTCAGGAGATTGAAAGTATAGACAAGGTGATGAAAACAGGAGAGAAGCCTGTTTTAGCAATTCTTGGAGGCGCAAAAGTATCTTCTAAAATTACAATCATCGAGAATATTTTAGATAAAGTAGACCACTTAATTATTGGTGGCGGTATGGCTTTTACATTCGTTAAAGCACAAGGTGGAAAAATAGGGAATTCTATTTGTGAAGATGATAAAATGGACTTAGCCTTAGATATCTTAAAACAAGCTAAAGAAAAGAACGTTCAGGTACATATTCCTGTTGATACTATTGCTGCCGATGCATTTAGTAATGATGCTAATACTCAGGAAGTAGATATCGATAAAATTCCTGATGGTTGGGAAGGTGTTGATGCCGGACCGAAATCAAGAAAACAATTCCACGATGTGGTTATGCAATGTAAAACAATCCTTTGGAATGGTCCGCTAGGTGTTTTCGAAATGGAAAGTTTTGCTAATGGAACCATTGAATTAGGAAATTCTATTGCAGAAGCAACTAAAAACGGAGCATTTTCTCTTGTTGGAGGAGGTGATTCTGTAGCGGCTGTTAAGCAATTTGGATTCGAGGATAAAGTAAGTTATGTTAGTACTGGAGGTGGTGCTATGCTTGAAAGTTTAGAAGGAATTGTATTGCCAGGTATCGCTGCAATTCTCGATTAATTGGAATTAAGTTTTTAATTTAGACTAAAAAATACGATTTTAGCCATATTGTCGTTCAATAATGTAATGAATTGATTTTATGGCTTTTCGCATTTTTATATTTATGTTTTTTGTATCGTTTACGAGTGCTTTCTCGCAAACGAAGGGTGCTGTGGTGGAAGAAAAGGATGATGTTGTTAAAAACAATGTCCTTTTAAAGGATTCTTTAGTAGATGGAAAAAAGCCTGCAGTTACCAAAGTTTTATTTCAAAATGACTCCCTTTTAATTCAAAAGTTTGAAGATAATTTTTTAGCGGCAGGTGTCGATGAAAAATGGTTGGAAGAACTTTATAGTAATTCACTGTATGACACGGTTTATAATTCAGTAACCGAGATTGATTTTGAAGAAGTAGAGTATCCAGAGTTACCAACAGATACTTTAAAGGCGAGATTAGCCTTGCTAAATGCTAAAACACCATTTAACGTAGAATATAATCCGAGTCTTGAGAGTGTTATTAAATCTTATTTAAAAAACCGCAGAGAGTTATTACAACGCTTAATTAATTTAAGTGCATTTTACTTTCCTATGTTCGAGCGTGAGCTTGATAATTACAATTTGCCATTAGAAATTAAATATCTGGCTGTAGTAGAGTCGGCGTTGAAACCTCGTGCAAAATCTAGAGTAGGAGCGACCGGTTTATGGCAGTTTATGTTTAGTACCGGTAAAATGTACGGATTAGATGTTAGCAGTTATGTCGATGAACGTAGCGATCCTATAAAATCTACCGAAGCGGCGGCAAAATACCTGTCTAAACTTTATGAAATTTTTGGCGATTGGGATTTGGCTTTAGCAGCTTATAATTCTGGCCCTGGTAATGTTACCAAAGCGATTAGACGATCTGGAGGTTATCAGAACTACTGGAATATCAGACATAATTTACCACGTGAAACAGCGGGATATTTACCGGCATTTTTAGCCAATATGTATATTTTCGAGTACGCTGAAGAACACGGATTTACTAAGCCAAGACCGGAAGTAGCTTATTTTGAAACCGATACCATTCGCGTTAAGCAAATGATTACTTTAGATCAGGTTGCAGAGGTTACTGGTGTGGCTATTGAAGAGCTTCAGTTTTTAAATCCGTCGTACAAACTCGATATTATTCCGTTTATAAAAGACGAAAATTACACACTGCGTTTACCAAGAACTGTAATAGGTGATTTTGTGACTAACGAGGAACAAATTTATGCCTTCGCAAAAACAGAATTTGATAAACGTGAAAAACCACTTCCGCAGTTTTTTGAAGCTGACTCTAAAACGGTTTACAAAGTGCGTTCAGGCGATTTTTTAGGTAAAATTGCAAGAAAATATGGGGTTCGTGTTAGTCAAATTAAGCAATGGAACGGTTTAAGAAGTAACGATTTAAAAATAGGACAGCGTTTAACTATATACCCAAGAAATCCCCATGTAGCGGTGGCAAACAGTACGCCTACAAAGGCTGTTACAAGCAACGGAACAACTTATGTTGTTAAGAGCGGAGACACGCTTTGGGGTATTTCGCAAAAATTTCCTGGAGTTTCTGTTCAAAATATTAAAGATTGGAACGGTATTCGCAGTAATACTTTAAAACCGGGAATGAAACTTAAAATATCTAAGGGATAATTCCGTAAATTTATCGAACGATAAAACACCTTTTTATTAAAAATTGGATATCAATAAAAGTAAATTTGGGTGTTAGTCAGACTATTAAATCTATTAAAATTTAACAGATGAAAAATCTTTTTGTTTCAATTTTAACCTTATTACTTGTTGTGTCTTGTGGCGATAAAAAATCGTCTGAAAAGAAAATCGTTTTAGATTCATCTGGAAATATCAATAATGTTTCAGTGATTTTAGAAAACGATTTGTGGGATGGTAGTATTGGTGATGCCATTAGAAATGTTTTAGCTGCACCTCTTTATGGACTTCCTCAAGATGAACCAACGTTTACTTTGAGTCAGATTCCACCTTCTGTATTCTCTGGTTTTGTAACTAAAAACAGGACCATTTTAAAAATTGAAATGAACAAAGAAGCAGCTGTTCAGTATTTAGATAATGTTTATGCACAGCCTCAAAAAGTTATTGTAGTTTCAGGAAAAGACAGAAGTGAGATTATTGACTTAATAGATGAAAATGGCTCTAAAATTGTTGAAACGTTCAAGGCTATGGAATTGAAAGCAAGACAGCGCCAAATGGCTAAATCGCCTCATAAATTTGATAATATAGAACAGAAATTGGGGTTAACTCTTCAGTTTGATGCTGCATATTTTATAGCAAGAGAGGCTGATGATTTTTTCTGGATTAGAAAGGATATAACAACAGGAACAACGAATTTAATGATTTATGAATTACCATATTCAGCAATTAAAGATAACGATAGCGTTGTTAATGAGATTATTAAAATAAGGGATTCTGTTGCGAAGAAATATATTAAAGGCAGACAAGATGGAGAGTTAAAAGCTAATGGTGAAAAAATAGAGTCTTATATGACTACAGAAATGGCTTATGCGCCTTTTGTTATAGAAACAACCGTAAATGATAGAATGGCAATTGAAACCCGCGGCATTTGGGATTTAAAAAATGATTTTATGGGTGGCCCGTTTTTAAATTACGCTATAGAAGATAAAAAGAATAACAGATGGGTGGTTATTGAGGGTTTTGCCTTTGCGCCATCGGTTGAAAAACGAGATTATATGCTAGAGTTGGAATCCATTGTAAAATCTGTTAAAATTAATTAGAAATATACCATAACAAAAAAGCCAGCAAATTTTGCTGGCTTTTTTGTTTATAGATAAAAGATGATAATTATTGCTTATCTTCTTTCTTTTCGTCGTCTTTACTAGCGTCTTTAAATTCTTTAATTCCGCTTCCAAGTCCTCTCATTAATTCAGGGATTTTTTTACCTCCAAATAATAATAAAACTACTATAACTATTAGAGCTATTTGTAATGGGCCAATAGCACCTAAAAATATACTTGATGAGATCATAATTAAATATTTAGTTACGCAAAGTTAATAATTAAAGTTTAATAAAATCGTTATTAACAATAACTTTAGAATAAAGCAAAGCTATCATGCTATAATTTTAATTATTTTTGTTTTTATCATGGAAGATAAGAAGAAAAGACCGAAAAGAATAAAACGCAAATTACTTGACAAGTATCGCCTGGTAATCCTTAACGAGAATACTTTCGAGGAGCGTTTATCGCTTAAGTTAACGCGTCTAAATGTATTTGTTATAGCATCGCTATCGGCTATATTTTTAATGGTTGTAACCTGTTTAATTATAGCTTATACACCGTTAAGAGAGTATATTCCAGGGTATTCATCTGCGGCTTTAAAAAAGAAGGCGACAGAGCTTAATTATAAGACTGATTCGTTACAACGTGTACTGGCATTAAACGATCGTTATTTCGAATCGATTAAACAGGTTTTAAAAGGCGATGTTAGTGTTTCTGATGTGAATAAAGATTCTATAATTCAAGCTGTAAAATTAGAAGCCAGTCAGGTGGATTTTACGCCGAGTGCGGAAGATTCGTTATTAAGAGAACGAGTGGATAAAGAGGATAAGTACAACTTATTCGAGTCGGCTACATCGGCATCTAATTTTTTATTGTTTTCTCCGGTTAACGGGACCATTAGTGAGCCTTACAATTTAAAGGAAAAGCATTATGCAGTAGATATTGTAGTAGCTAAAAATACACCTATTAAATCGGTGGCCGATGGGATTGTTATTTTTGCTGAGTGGACAGCAAGTACAGGTTATGTGGTTATTATTGAGCATAGTTACGGATTAATTTCGGTATATAAACATAATGCGGCACTTACTAAAGGTCAAGGCGATTTGGTTAAGGCAGGAGAAGTTATAGCTACTTCTGGTGATGAAGGCGAATTGTCGACGGGGCCACATTTACATTTTGAGCTTTGGAATGACGGTTATCCCGTTAATCCAACAAATTTTATAGATTTTAACTAGTATATGATTTCATTAAAATCGGCATTGGCGAAACCATTTGCCAAACGTATATATAAAAGTGTTTTAAAGTGGGCGAATAACCCTGTTGAAACACAGGAAAAGGTATTTCAGAATTTAATAGCCGATGCAGCAGGAACAGCCTTTGGCAAGGATCATGATTTTATAAGTATAAATAATCATTCCGATTTTGTTAAGCGAGTTCCTATTCGAGATTACGAGGCTTTAAAGCCATATGTAGAGCGCGTGGTGGCAGGAGAAGAAGATGTACTTTGGAAAGGGAAACCCATTTATTTTGCAAAAACATCAGGGACTACTTCTGGAGCGAAATACATTCCAATTACTAAGGAAAGTATGCCGTTTCATGTTGAAGGCGCGCGTAATGCTATTTTGTTATACATCAATGAAACAGGTAACAGTAAGTTTGTTGATGGTAAAATGATTTTCCTCCAAGGGAGTCCTATTTTAAAAGAGCAAAACGGCATTCAGTTAGGAAGGCTTTCCGGAATTGTTGCACATTATGTGCCTAAATATCTTCAAAAAAACAGATTACCTTCATGGGAAACTAACTGTATTGATGATTGGGAAACCAAGGTTGATGCTATTGTTGAAGAAACCCTTCCTGAGAATATGACCGTGATTTCAGGAATTCCATCTTGGGTGCAGATGTATTTCGAGCGACTTCAGCAGAAAACCGGTAAGAAAGTCGGCGATATTTTTAAGAATTTCAATCTGTTTATTTTCGGAGGTGTCAATTATGAGCCATATCGAGCGAAATTTGAAAATCTTATAGGAAGAAAAGTGGATAGTATTGAGCTTTATCCGGCGAGTGAAGGTTTCTTTGCATATCAGGATAAACAAAATGAAAAAGGGATGCTTCTTTTACTAAATTCAGGTATTTTTTATGAGTTTATAAAAGCCGATGAATTTTTTACTGAAAACCCGAAACGTATCACCATTAAAGATGTTGAGATTGGGGTTAATTATGTGATGATTATTTCCACAAATGCCGGGCTTTGGGGGTATAATATAGGAGATACGATTCAGTTTACTTCTACGAAGCCTTATCGAGTTATTGTTTCCGGAAGAATTAAGCATTTTATCTCTGCCTTTGGAGAACATGTTATAGGGAAAGAAGTAGAGCAGGCCATGCAGGAAGCCATTTCAGAAACTAATATTAGGGTCTCTGAATTTACCGTGGCTCCACAAATTAATCCTGAAGAAGGTTTGCCGTATCATGAATGGTTCGTAGAGTTTGAAAATGAACCGGATGACTTATCCGATTTGGAAAAACGTATCGATGAATCGCTTCAAAAGCAAAACATTTACTATTTCGATTTAATAGAAGGTAAAGTTTTAAGACCCCTTGTTATTCGGAAAGTAAAAAAGGACGGATTTAAAGAATATATGAAATCTATTGGTAAGTTAGGCGGACAGAATAAGTTACCAAGATTATCGAACGACAGAAGTATTGTTGAGGGTTTTCCTCATATCGATTAAATGAAATAATAGTATATTTGGCCGAATATTAAGACGTATGAGTAATAGAAAACATCACGAAAGAACACGAGCTCAGGAGAGTTCGAACGCCATTGAGCGGATGTATATTACTATGCGTCATTTGTTTAACCGTGGGTTTTATAAACCTATGGGGGTTTCTGGTGAAACGTTAAGACAAGCTTTGCTGCTTTTGCGTCCGGAGATTTACGGATCTATTGGTGATGAAAAAGCTGAGTTGGAAGGCTTACTTTATGTCATTGATCGTCTTCCAATGGGTATTGAAGAGTGTATGTTCATCAATTTAACAAGTGATGAAGGGTATTTAAATTCTCATTTTAAACCTATTATTCCTTCAAAACGTCGTCGTAATTGTTACCGCATAGATGCTGAGCAAATGAATATTGAAATTACGCGCGGCCGATCTGAGATTTACGATATTTTAACGCATTTAACGTTCTTGTTTGTTGAATCGCATAAAATAAGTAAACGTGTCGTAATTAACGAATCCGGGGCGACTACACGTGATTGGATGAAGCTTGAAAAGGCAGTTCTGTTGAATAAAGAATTATCTCAGGAAGAACGCGAAGTAGCCATAACACATACTGCAAATATTTTAGGAAGAACGTTTAATGAGTTGATGACGGTTTACAATCAGTTTGCGATTGAAAATCAACCTGAGCGTTTTTTGCATATTATTTATTGGCTGGGTAAATTAGCCATCGAGGAGCAAACAACAAACAATAAACGTACAGTTACGTTTAGCCCGATGCTTAGAGAGCGTATAGGTCACCATATTCACGGTGAAATCTGGTCAGATAATATCAAGGACATTCTTTTTAAGGAAGGACTTTTAGAGCGTCCAATTCATATCATAAGTGCTAATATGCATAGTGTAATGAATACTTTATTTGCTCCGAATGCATTGAAAGCATTAGTAGCTAAAGAAGATATTTTTAGGGTTTACGAAGCCATTAGTAAAAAAGAAAATGAACAGCTTCGAAGTAAAGTGAATAAAGAAGCGTTACAACGAGGTATGATTTATGTTAAAGATACCTCAGGAACAAATATAGATGTTCAAATTTTTGATACTAGTAAAATAGATGTTTCCAAAATTGATATTCCGGTAACATCAAGTTATATTGTGGAAAATAAGCCTGTAATTTTGGTAATGGATTATGCCTTTGGGGAACAAGCCTATGAAACCATAGATGAGCTTTTAAAACCGTTCAAAGTGAAGGGTAAGAACGTCCACTTAAATGTGGAATCGATTTCTATTATGGGTAAAGCAGGTATTTTACAAGGCGGTAAAGGAGATATTATGATTCCGTCTGCCCATATATTTGAAGGTACCGCCGATAATTATCCATTTGAAAATGAGCTTAAAAAAGAAGATTTAGAAAATCAAGGGGTCAATGTTTATGATGGAGCGATGATTACCGTTTTAGGGACTTCATTACAGAATAAGGATATTTTGAAGTTCTTCCATAATTCTACCTGGAAAGTTATAGGTTTGGAAATGGAAGGTGCACATTATCAAAAAGCCATTCAGGCAGCTTCAAAAGTAAGGGGAAGCATTGGTAAAGATGTGAAGGTAAGATATGCCTATTACGCCAGTGATAATCCGCTTGAAACAGGAGCGACTCTAGCATCCGGAGGATTAGGAACTTCAGGTGTTAAGCCAACATATTTGATAACAAGAAAAATATTAGAACAAATTTTCAATTAATAATTTAATGTATGAGTAAAGAATTGCAAACGCCACAGCAATCATCGGAAGAAGTCGATTTAGGACAGTTGTTTAAGTTAATAGGTAATGCTTTCGATCGCTTTTTCAAGTTTATCGAATCTATTTTTAAAGGCATATTTCATGTTGTTTTATTGCTGTTAACCCATTTTTATAAGCGTTTTGTATGGTATGTAGGAGCTGTTGTTTTAGGTGTTGTTGCTGGATTTATAATTGATAAGAATTCAGATACCCTTTATGGAGCTAATATGTATATTGAAACGAATTTTAACTCTGCTAGACAAGTTTATGAAAACTTAAAAGAAATGCATCAATTAGCTTATGAAGATAAGGATAGCATTGAATTGGCCAATAGATTAAACATAACACCTTCAGAAGCAGCTAGCTTAAAGGGTTTTTATATAGAGCCTGATATAGATGAAAATAAGCGATCTGAAATGTACTCTCTTTATTTTAGTAGATTGGATTCGATTACACAATTGGAAATGACCTATGATAAGTTTAAGGACGCATTAACGGACTATAATTTTAATATTCATAGGATAGGTGTAGCTTCCATTAATAAATCAATATTTAAAAAAATTGAAAAAAAATTTGAGGAAGAATTGGTAAATAATACGTATTTAGAGGAGTTAAAGAATGTTAATCAGGAAAACTTAACACGTAAAGAACAGTCGTTATCTATTCAGGTAAAAAAAACAGATTCTTTAATTGATATGTATCTAAAAATACGAATGAAGGAATCTGATAAAGAAGCAGGAAATCAATCTGGTACAACGTTATATATGGGAGATGCTGATTCTGGTAATTTAGTGGTTGACGAGTCTAAAGTTCTTGATAAAAGATTAGATTTAGAGAGTCAGTTAAGAGGAGTTTTCAAGGATAAGGTTGAGCAAGATCATGTTGTAAATGTTTTAGCGGGATTCCCTAAAACAGGTTATGATATAAGTGATTGGACCAGTAAGAAGAAAATTGTATTGCCTATAGTGTTATTAGGATTAACTTTAATATTATTTGTTTTATTAGGAATCTCTAAATATATAAAAGAACAAACCAAATAAGATTTATAATGAAAATTTTAATAACAGGAGGAGCAGGATTTATTGGTTCGCATGTGGTTAGGTTATTTGTTGAAAAATATCCAGACTATCTTATTTTTAATTTAGATGCCTTGACCTATGCTGGGAATTTGGAAAATTTAAAAGATGTTGAAGAAAATACCAATTATAGATTTGTAAAAGGGGATATTAATGATCCAGAGTTTGTTAATAAATTGTTCAAAGAACATCAGTTTGATGGCGTTATTCATTTGGCAGCTGAATCTCACGTAGACCGCTCTATTAGTGACCCTTTGTCTTTTGTAAAAACAAATATTATTGGAACGGTTAATTTATTAAATGCAGCTAAAGAGTTATGGGCTAATGATTTTGATAAAAAGTTGTTTTATCATATCAGTACGGATGAAGTCTATGGTACCTTAGGAGAAACAGGTCTGTTTAAAGAAACAACATCGTACGATCCTAATTCACCATATTCTGCTTCAAAAGCGAGTTCAGATCATTTTGTTAGAGCTTATGGAGAAACATATGGTTTGCCATATATTATAACGAATTGTTCAAATAATTATGGACAAAATCAGTTTCCAGAGAAGCTGATTCCCTTATTCATAAATAATATTATTAATAACAAACCACTTCCTGTTTATGGAGATGGCAACTACACACGTGACTGGCTCTATGTGAAGGATCATGCCTTAGCTATTGATTTAGTGTTTCATAAAGGAAAACATAGAGAAACCTATAATATTGGCGGCTTTAATGAATGGAAGAATATCGATTTGGTAAAGGTTTTATGTGACCAGATGGACAAGAAATTAAACAGACCATCTGGAACTTCTGAACAACTTATAACTTATGTTAAAGATCGCCCTGGACATGATTTAAGATACGCTATTGATGCTTCTAAAATAAATACCGAATTAGGGTGGAAACCATCAGTAACTTTTGAAGAAGGTTTAGATATAACGATTGACTGGTATTTAAACAATGAAAATTGGTTGAATAATGTCACTAGTGGGCTATATAAAACCTATTACGATAAACAATACAGTTAAATGAAGGGAATTATACTAGCAGGAGGTTCTGGTACGAGATTACATCCATTGACTTTATCGGTAAGTAAGCAGTTGATGCCTATTTACGATAAGCCTATGATATACTATCCGCTATCAACACTTATGTATGCTGGAATTCGCGAAGTATTGATTATTTCCACACCTAAAGATCTACCACTTTTTAAAGATTTATTAGGTGATGGTAAAAAGTATGGTTGTCGATTTGAATATTCTGTACAAGAAGAACCTAACGGATTAGCAGAAGCATTTATCATCGGCGAAGGTTTTATAGGAAATGATAAGGTGGCTTTAATTTTAGGAGATAATATATTTTATGGGACAGGTTTAGCAAAATTATTACAGGCTAATAATGATCCTAATGGAGGTATTATTTATGCCTATAGAGTCAATGATCCGGAGCGTTATGGTGTAGTAGAGTTTGATTGCAAAGGTCAAGCCATTTCAATAGAAGAGAAACCAGAACACCCAAAATCATACTATGCTGTCCCTGGTATTTATTTTTATGACAATTCAGTGGTTGAGATCGCTAAAAATATTAAACCTAGTCATCGAGGTGAACTTGAGATAACCGACGTCAATAAAGCCTATCTTAAACAAAAGAAGCTTCATGTGAGCATTTTAGATAGAGGGACTGCCTGGTTAGATACGGGTACGTTTCAATCGTTGATGCAGGCCTCTCAATTTGTAGAAGTCATTGAGGAGCGTCAGGGGCTTAAAATAGGTGCTATTGAGGGAGCTGCGTACGAAATGGGATACATTAATGAAGAGCAGTTTAAAGCTTTAGCAGAGCCTTTATTGAAGAGTGGTTACGGAAAGAATTTATTGGGCTTATTGAATAAAAAATAATGATTGTAAAAGAAACAAAATTGAAAGGCTGTTTTGTTATTGAGCCTAAAATTTTTAATGATAGCAGAGGGTATTTTTTTGAGAGTTTTAATCAAAAAACATTCAATGAACTTACAAATCAGAATGTGAATTTTGTTCAGGATAATGAGTCGTTTTCGTCAAAAGGTGTTTTAAGAGGTTTACATTTTCAAAGAGGAGAACATGCTCAAGCCAAGTTAGTAAGAGTTATTAAAGGTTGTGTTTTAGATATTGCCGTTGATATTAGAACGGATTCTGAAACTTTTGGAGAATATGTTGCTTTAGAATTGACACAGGACAATAAAACGCAGTTGTTTATTCCTAGAGGTTTTGCACACGGATTTGTGGTGTTAAGTGATACCGCTATTTTCTCTTATAAATGCGACAATTTCTATAATAAAGGCTCTGAAGGTGGCATCATTTTTAATGATAAGGTCTTAAATATCGATTGGAAATTACCAGAAGCATCTCTTATTATTTCAGATAAGGATTTAGAGTTACCAAAATTAAAAGACGCTAAGCTATGATTAATGTTTTAGTAACAGGTGGTAATGGGCAATTGGCAACTTGTATCAAGGATGTTGAGGTCGAATATGATAATTTAAACGTTCTTTATGCCGATTCGAAAGACTTGGATATATGTAACTTAAACCAAGTACAATCGTTTTTTAAATCACATGATATTGATTATTGCGTTAATTGTGCAGCCTATACGGCAGTAGATAAAGCTGAAGACGAACAAGAATTGGCGTTTAAGGTAAACGCCGAAGGAGCTAAAAATTTAGCTTTAACTTGTGAGGAGCATCATGTCGTTTTAATTCATATCTCAACGGATTTCGTTTTCGACGGGTCTAAAAGAGAACCTTATACAGAAGAGGATCAACCAAATCCGATTAGTGTATATGGGGCTTCTAAATTACAAGGCGAAATTGAAATCCAAAATATACTAAGTGAGTACTTTATTATTAGAACGTCTTGGTTGTATTCTGAACATGGCAACAATTTTATGAAAACGATGCTACGTTTAGCCGAAACACGTGATGAAATTTCTGTAGTTGCCGACCAAAAAGGAACACCAACTTATGCTGGTGATTTAGCTAAGGTGATACTTGAAATTATTGGTAAGGCATCAAAGGATTTTGGTTTGTACCATTATAGTAATCAAGGAAAAATTAGCTGGTATGATTTTTCTAAAGCGATTTTTGAGGAATCTAAAATTAACATGCAAGTGAATCCTATTACTTCAGAACAGTTTCCAGTAAAAGCAAAACGACCAGGATATAGTGTTTTGAATAAAGAAAAAATAAGAAGTAAATTAAATATAGAAATCCCTGATTGGGATTTAAGTTTAGAAAAAGTCCTTTCAAAAAAATAATTAGGCTTATCTAAATTTACTTTATTTTATGAGTGAAATAAAAAATATTTCTTAAAATAATGAGAAAAATAGCAATGATTAGTTATTTTATTGTTGATGTGTTAATACCGTGTTTTAAGTGATATGAATAATATGAATAATCTTGCAAAAGGGAGTTAAAAGGCTATTTTTGCATAGAAATTTTTAATGATAAATGAAAAAAAAAGTTGCTTTAATTACAGGGGTAACAGGTCAGGACGGGGCCTATTTAAGTGAGTTCTTACTAAAAAAAGGGTATGAAGTTCATGGTGTTAAAAGGAGGTCGTCTTTGTTTAATACTGATAGAATAGATCATTTATATCAAGATCCACATGTTGAGGATCGTAATTTTTTTCTTCATTATGGTGATTTAACCGATAGTACCAATTTAACGCGTTTAATTCAGGAAGTACAGCCAGATGAGATATACAATCTAGCGGCTATGAGCCATGTCCATGTATCTTTTGAAATGCCTGAATATACCGGAAATGCGGATGGTTTAGGAACCTTACGTTTACTGGAAGCTATTCGCCTATTGGGCATGGAGAAAAAGACCCGTATTTACCAGGCTTCAACTTCAGAATTATATGGTAAAGTTCAAGAAGTACCTCAAACCGAAAAAACACCGTTTTATCCAAGAAGTCCTTACGCAGTTGCTAAAATGTATGCCTATTGGATTACCGTAAATTATAGAGAAGCATATGGTATTTATGCTTGTAATGGTATTTTATTTAATCATGAGTCTCCTATTAGAGGGGAAACCTTTGTGACGCGTAAAATAACCAGAGCTACTTCGCGAATAGCATTAGGTTTACAGGATAAATTTTATTTGGGAAATTTAGATGCACAACGCGATTGGGGACATGCTAAAGATTATGTGAGAATGATGTGGATGATTCTTCAGGCTGAAGAAGCAGAAGATTGGGTAATAGCAACAAATAAGACCACTACGGTTCGCGATTTTGTAAAAATGAGTTTTGCCGAAGTAGGTATAGAATTAGAATTTATAGGAGAAGGGGTTGATGAAAAAGCATTTGTTAAAGCGTGTAATAACTCCGAGTATCAATTACCAATAGGAAAAGAGGTATTAGCTGTAGATCCTAAATATTTTAGACCTACAGAAGTGGATTTGTTAATTGGTGATGCTACTAAAGCAAAGGAAAAACTTGGTTGGGTGCCAGAATACGATTTACCAGCCCTAGTTAAAGATATGATGCAGAGTGATGTTAAACTCATGAAAAAGGAGCAATATCTTAAGGATGGAGGTTACCAAATCATGAACTATTTTGAGTAAACCTTATGAACAAAAATGCTAAAATTTATGTAGCTGGTCACCGAGGTTTAGTTGGTAGTGCTATTTTAAAAAATCTTCAATTAAAGGGCTATTCAAATATTGTAACTCGGACCCATAAAGAGTTGGATTTAACTAATCAGGTTGATGTTGCTTCTTTTTTTAAGGAAGAAGAACCTGAATATGTGTTTTTAGCAGCAGCCAAAGTAGGAGGAATTGTTGCTAATAATGTTTATAGAGCTGACTTTATTTACGAGAATATGATGATTCAGAACAATGTGATTCATCAAAGTTATATTCATAATGTAAAAAAGCTGTTGTTTTTAGGAAGTACCTGCATTTACCCTAAATACGCGCCTCAACCCATGAAAGAGGAGTATTTGTTAACCGATACTTTGGAGTACACTAACGAGCCTTATGCCATCGCAAAAATAGCGGGTATTAAAATGTGCGAAAGTTATAATTTGCAATATGGCACGAATTTCATTTCGGTGATGCCAACCAACTTGTATGGTCCCAATGATAATTTTGATTTAGAAAAGTCACACGTATTACCAGCGTTGATTCGTAAAATACATTTGGCGAAGTTATTATCCGAATCAAAATACGATGAAGTTGTTAAAGATTTAGGGGTTTCAACTATTGAAGACGCTAAAGCCTATTTATCAAAGTTTGGTGTTTCTGAAAATAGTGTTGAAATATGGGGTTCAGGAAATCCTAAACGCGAATTTCTGTGGAGTGAAGATATGGCTGATGCCTGTGTGTTTTTAATGGAAAACAGAGATTTTAAAGACTGTCATCCTTCGCTTACATGTCATTCTGAACTTGTTTCAGAATCTTTTTCCATAGGAGCAGAAATCCGAAACACTCACATTAATATCGGAACTGGAACCGACGTGTCTATAAAAGAACTCGCCGAGACGATAAAAGACATTATTGGATTTAAAGGAAATTTAGTATTTAATACTGATAAACCTGACGGAACCATGAGAAAGCTTACAGATGTATCTAAGCTAAATAACTTAGGGTGGAAACATAAAATCGAATTAAAAGAAGGTGTAGAAAAAATGTATTCGTGGTATGTTAATAGATAAAAATTTAAAAATAGCAATTACAGCTGCATTAAAAGCCGGAGAGGCTATCCTTAAAATATACAATAAGGATTTCTCTGTAGAATATAAAGAAGACGAGTCGCCTCTTACCGAAGCAGATTTAGTTTCCAATAAAATTATTGTAACCTTACTTCAAGAAACTAATCTTCCAATTATAAGTGAAGAGAATAAACAATTACCTTATTCCATTAGGAAGGAATGGAAACAATGTTGGATTGTAGATCCAATAGATGGTACTAAGGAGTTTATAAAAAAGAACGGAGAGTTTACGGTTAATATAGCCTTAGTAGAAAATGGAATTACTAAGTTAGGTGTAATTTATGTTCCAGTAACCAAGGAATTATATTATACAAACGAAAGTAAATCTAAGGCCTATAAGACTGTATTTGCTGATAATATTGAAGATATTAATGGCGTTTTGTTTAAAGAAGAAGATATACTAAAACCTAATCAAGAGGTTAATGGTATAGTTAAGGTAGTAGGGAGTCGTTCTCATATGAATGAAGATACATTGAATTATGTAGAAGGCTTAAAGCATAATGGAAATGACATAGAAATAGTATCAAAAGGAAGCTCTTTAAAGTTTTGTTTGGTGGCTGAAGGACAAGCAGATGTATACCCTAGATTTGCCCCAACTATGGAGTGGGATACAGCAGCAGGACAAGCTATTTGTGAGGCCGTCGGACTTAAGGTTTTGAATCAAACAACAAATGAACCAATGAAATATAATAGAGAAAATTTACTTAATAATTATTTCTTGGTAACAAAGTAATGCCTTTAAGCCTATCTAAAAGACATATCGCTAAAGCCATTACTTGGAGGATTGTAGGAACTATCGATACCATAGTTTTATCTTGGATAATTACAGGAAATCCTTTAACTGGTTTGAAAATTGGAGCTTTTGAGGTTATTACAAAAATGCTTTTGTATTATTGTCATGAGCAAGTTTGGTTTAAAGTCAAAATAAAAGAAAGTAAAAAAAGACATCTGCTAAAAACAGTTACATGGAGATTATTAGGGACAATAGATACCATGTTGTTAGCCTGGGTAATTTCAGGAAATCCGTTAACGGGTTTTAGTATAGGCATTGCTGAAGTACTAACAAAAATGATTTTATATTATTTACATGAAAGAACATGGTATAAAATAGATTTTGGTATAGAAAAAAGAAGACGATTAAAGGAATGGAAAAAAACATCACAGCACACGAGTACAAAATCACTAGATTAGAACGCCAACAATTAAATGGCCATAATTCTTTTTTAGTGTTTTTTACAGGTTTATCAGGTTCAGGTAAGTCTACATTAGCTAATGCTTTAGAGGAAAAATTACATGAATCTAAAGTACATACTTATGTTTTAGACGGTGATAATGTGAGACGCGGAATTAATAAAAATTTAGGATTTTCACCTGAAGACCGGTCTGAAAATAACAGGCGAATAGGAGAAATTTCAAAGTTATTTATTGATGCTGGTGTTGTTGTATTAGCTGCTTTTGTAGCGCCTTATGAAAAGGATAGAAAGTTTATAGGAGAAACCGTTGGCGTTGAAAATTTCTTTGAAGTATTTGTAAATACAAGCCTTGAAGAATGTGAAAAGCGCGATGTAAAAGGGTTGTATAAAAAGGCAAGAGCAGGTGAAATTAAGAATATGACCGGTATTTCAGCACCTTATGAAACCCCAGTGAATCCTGATGTTGAGGTGTCTCATTTAAATACAATAGAAGAATCTGTTGAAATTATTTTTCAAGCGATTAAAGATAAATTAGAATTAAAAACACATGAGTAAGTATTATTTAAATTATTTAGACGAGTTAGAGTCTGAAGCCATTTACGTTTTAAGAGAAGTATGGGCACAATTTCAAAATCCAGTGATTTTATTTTCAGGAGGAAAGGATTCAATAGTAGTTACTCATTTGGCAAAAAAGGCCTTTTACCCTTCTAAAATACCTTTTTCTTTAATGCATGTCGATACGGGGCATAATTTCCCTGAAACTATTAAATTCAGAGACGATTTAATTGAAGAATTAGGTGTTAATTTAATTGTAGGATCTGTTCAGGAATCTATAGATGAAGGTCGTGTAGCAGAGGAAAAAGGTAAAAATGCAACACGTAATGCCCTACAAATAACTACACTTTTAGACGCTATAGAGTCTAATAAAGTAGATTGTGCTATTGGTGGCGGTCGTCGTGATGAAGAAAAAGCAAGAGCTAAGGAGCGTTTCTTTTCGCATCGAGACGATTTTGGGCAATGGGATCCAAAAAACCAACGTCCAGAGCTTTGGAATATCTTTAACGGAAAACATTTCGAAGGCGAACATTTTAGAGCATTCCCAATTAGTAACTGGACAGAAATGGATGTCTGGAATTACATAAAAAGAGAAAATATAGAAATACCATCACTTTATTTTGCTCATGAAAGAGAAGTGGTTTGGCGTCAAAATTCATGGATTCCTAATTCAGAATTTTTAAATCTTGAAGAAAATGAGGAGGTTGTTACGAGGAAAATACGTTTTAGAACCTTGGGAGATATTACCATAACAGGAGGAATTGAATCGGATGCTGATACGGTTGAGAAAATAGCTCAGGAAGTATCAGCTATGCGTCAAACTGAGAGAGGAAACAGAAGTGATGATAAACGATCAGAATCGGCTATGGAAGATCGTAAACGCCAGGGGTATTTTTAAAATTTAAAAACATTGTCATGCTGAACTTGTTTCAGCATCTCATTCAACATATTATGATAGATAATAATCAATTACTAAGATTCACAACAGCAGGAAGTGTAGATGATGGAAAAAGTACGCTAATTGGGCGTTTATTATACGATTCAAAATCTATTTTTGAAGACCAATTAGAAGCTATAGAAAATACTAGTAAACGAAAAGGTCATGAAGGAGTAGATTTAGCATTGTTTACAGATGGTTTAAGAGACGAACGTGAACAAGGTATTACAATTGATGTTGCTTACAGATATTTTACAACACCAAAACGTAAATTTATAATAGCAGATACTCCAGGACATATTCAGTATACTCGTAACATGGTTACTGGAGCATCAACAGCTAATGCGGCATTAATTTTAGTTGATGCACGTCATGGTGTTATTGAGCAGACTCGCAGACATGCTTTTATAGCATCATTACTTCAAATACCTCATATTATTGTTTGTGTTAACAAAATGGATTTAGTTGAGTATAAAGAGGAAGCTTATAATAACGTTTTAAGTCAATTTGAAGAGTTCTCCTCTAAGCTTTTAGTAAAAGACGTGAGATTCATTCCAATGAGTGCTTTGTTAGGCGATAACGTTGTTAATCGCTCTGAACATATGGATTGGTACCAAGGTGCACCATTATTACATACTTTAGAGACGATGCATATTAGTAGTGATATTAATAAGGTAGATGCGCGTTTTCCTGTACAAACCGTATTACGTCCACAACGCGAAGGGTTTATTGACTACAGAGGCTATGCCGGACGTATTGCAAGTGGTGTGTTTAGAAAAGGAGATGAGGTAACAGTCATGCCTTCAGGGTTTACATCAAAAATAAAATCCATTGATGCTTTTGACAAGGATCTTGATGAAGCTTTTGCTCCAATGTCTGTATCTATTACTTTAGAAGACGATATTGATATTAGCCGTGGCGATATGTTAGTGCGTTCCAATAATAAACCAGAGGCGTCACAGGATATAGAAGTAATGTTATGCTGGCTGAACAATACCGAAGCTAAACCGCGTGCAAAATATACCATTAAGCATACGTCTAATGATCAAAAAGCAATGATTAAAGAGGTGGTTTATAAAATAGATATTAACACCTTAGAACGTAATAGTGAAGATAAGGTTTTGAGTATGAACTCAATCTCTAAAGTTAAAATTCGCACCACAAAACCGTTAATGGTCGATTCATACAGAGAAAACAGAACCACAGGTAGTATTATTCTGGTTGATGATGCCACCAATGAGACTATTGCGGCAGGAATGATAGTTTAAAATCTTTTCAAATTCAACAAAAATAACTATTAATAAATAATTTCAAAATTGAATTTAGTAAAAGTAGCAAATAACTTGATAAAAAGTAATGGCTTTGTTAAATACGGTAAAAACACCATTTGGTTATTGTCAGAGAAGATAGTTAGGTTGTTGTCTGGGTTGTTAATAGGGACTTGGGTTGCAAATTATTTGGGTCCTGGAGAATATGGACTTTATAATTATGCTGTAAGCATTGCTACATTGTTTGCTTCTATAGCCTCTTTAGGTTTAGACGGTATATTGGTACGTGAACTCCTAAATAATAAGAATGAAGAGAATATTATTTTTACTTCTTTTGTTTTAAAATTAATTGGAGCAACGGTATCATTAATTTTAATTATAATTTTTTTACAAATAAGGCCTGAAAGTAATATTGTAACAAAACTTATTATTATTATGGCTTTGTCGACTTTTTTTCAGAGTTTTAGTGTTATCGATGTTTTTTTTCAATCGGTTGTAAAAAGCAGATATACTGTAATATCAAATATTACATCGATTATCTTAAGTTCTGTATTAAAAGTTATTTTAATTATGTCCGCATCTTCTTTAATAGCTTTTGCTTGGGTGCTTTTTGCTGAAAAATTAATTGCAGCAGTATGGATGGTATATTTTTTTTATAAAGATAAAGCCAATCTTTATTTAAAAAATTTAAAGTTCAGTAAACTACTTTCGGTTAGTTTACTAAAAGATTCATGGTTGTTAATATTTTCAGCAATTTCTATAACACTATACATGAAGATGGATCAAATTTTTTTAATGAATATGGTTAGTGAAAAAGCTGTAGGCGAATATGTTGCAGCTACTAGGTTGAGTGAGCTTTGGTATTTTATACCTTTAATAATATCCTCGTCACTTTTTCCTGCAATTATAAATGCAAAAAAGAGAAGTCAAGCTCTTTATCTTTTCCGTATTCAAAAGTTATATAATTTAATGGTTTTATTAGCTCTTTTGGTATGTATTCCAATTACTTTATTTGGAAAGTTTGTTATAGATTTTCTATACGGAATTGAGTATCATTCTGCTACACCTGTTTTAATGATTCATATCTGGGCAGGAATTTTTGTGTTTTTAGGGGTAGCAAGTAGTAAGTGGCTCATAAACGAAAATTTACAATCTTTAGTTTTTAAAAGAACTTTATTTGGGGGTTTTGTTAATTTAGGATTGAATTTAATTTTGATTCCTCATTGGGGTGCTATTGGAGCTGCAGTAGCAACTTTAATTGGGCAATTGTCCGCTAATTATTTATTTGATTTATTTGGAAGTAAAACTATTGAAATGTTTAAAATGAAAACCAAAGCTTTAATTTTGTTTTGGGATATTTCCTTGGAATTTAAAAACAATATTGTAAATAAGAAGTGTTAATTAAAAAAGGAACAGTGTTAATCTCTAATAATTTATGCAAGAAAACCCATTAGTATCAATTGTGATAACATCTTATAATCAAAGAAATCAACTTATAAGAGCAATTGAGAGTGTGCTAAATCAAACATATAATAATATTCAAATTGTTATTGCAGATGATTGTTCTACTAAAGATGATAGTAAAGATGTAATAAAACAGTATAAATTAAAATATCCCGATAAAATAAAACCTGTATTTCAAACTAATAATGTAGGTATTTCTAAAAATAAGAATACAGGATTTAAAGCATGTGATGGTGATTATATTACTTATTTGGATGGAGATGATTTTTACTATAAAGATAAGATTAAAAATGAAATAAAAGTTTTTGAGGATAACACTTGGGCAGATATAGTTTATTCGAATTTTGTTTTTACAGACACAGAAGGTAAAATAAATAAACAATGGGCAACGTCTAATTTTAAGGCTATAGAGGGTAATATATTCAATGAAGTCTATGCCAGAGCTTTTCCGAAAAATACACTTTACAGATGTGAATTAACAAGAAAAGGTATTCTTAGCTCGATTAATTACTATGATGAAAGCCTTAGAACATATGAAGATTGGGATTCTAGAATTCGAATGACTAAAACTTACAAAGTTGCTTTTAGTGATTATGTTGGTTGTGCATATGTTCAGGATCCTTCAGGTATATCCAAGACCTCAAAAAGGAAATTGTTGTTAGAGGATATGAAAAAGGTATATTTAAAAAATATTGATTTGTTAGGTAATATTCAAAAAGAAGATAGAAAGGTTATAGAAGATAAAATGAAGGAATATTTTTCTTTAAATGAATCTAAAACAAAAGGATTTTCAGCTCTTTTTTATCATATTTTGAATTATCCTCTTAAGATAGGAGGTTATAAGGCATTGATGACTAATTTGTTAAATAAATAATTTTTTATGACAAATCCTATTTTTGTTTTTTCATTACCGAGGTCTGGCTCTACTTTATTACAGCGTGTTTTAATGACGCATCCTGATATTTGTAGTGTTGCAGAACCTTGGATATTATTACCCTTTTTATATTCGAGAAAAAAAAAGGGTGTTTTAGCTGAGTTTTCTCAACTAGGATCCAAGAAGGCTATAGATGATTTTATCAACAACTTACCTAATAAAGATGAGGATTACAATAAGGAATTGGGCTGTTTCATAAAAAAATTATATGAAATGCAATGTAGTAACGGTGAAGTATATTTTTTGGACAAAACTCCGCGATATCATTTAATTATTCCTGAAATTGTTGAATTATTTCCTAAGGCAAAATTTATATTTTTATTTCGTAATCCTATTCATGTAATGACTTCAATTATGGAAACTTGGTGTGATGGAGGTTTTTATGGGCTGTTTAGTTATAAAATTGATTTAAATAGAGGAGTGCCTAACTTGGCTAATGGGTATTTGAAAATTAAAGATAAGGCATTAGCAATATCATATGAAGAGTTAATTCAAGATTCAGAAAATACCACAAAAATTATATGCAAGTATCTTGATTTGAATTTTGATCCTAACATGCTTGAAAATTTTTCAAGGCAAAAAACGAAAGGAAGAATGGGAGATCCGATAGGTGTAAAAAGATACTCTAAGATAGAAAAGGATTCTCTTCAAAAATGGAAGAGAGTATTAAATAATCGTTATCGAATTAATGTAATGAAAAAGTATATAATAAGTTTAAATAATGAAGATTTGATTATACATGGATACGATAAAAATTTGTTGTTGGAGGAATTAGCTAAACTTAAGCCGAAAAGAATTATAAGTGTAAAGGATTGGTTTTATGTATTAATTGGCAATTTTATTTTAAAATATAAACTAAATATTTTTTTTGGTAGAGAAACTGGTAAATTGACAAAAAACAAATATTTTTCTTAGTTCATTTTGTTAGATAAAAGACTAAATAAATAATTTGAAATATTTAATATGATTAATCCTTTAAAATGAAAAGTAAGAATTTTAAGAAGAATATACAAAGAGTAATAAAAATCGTATCACCTAAATATGAGCAGTTTATTTTTCATATATGGTATAACAGAACAAAGCGGTTACTATTTAAGACGCCTGAGAATAAATTTATTTTTATTTTGTGCCCTCCATATTGTGGATCTACTTTAATAAATCAGGTGGTGTCTTCATCTTCAAAAGTATCCGTTAATAATTTTTTTGGCACAAGGGAAGGGCAGCAATTGCCAACTCTGAGAACAATGATGTTTGATAATGAAAATAGGTGGGATGAAAATTATGATCATGATTGGAAGTTTATAAAAAATGAATGGATGAAATATTGGGATATTACAAAACCATTTCTTTTAGAAAAAAGTCCTTCAAATATTCTCAGAGCTGAATCAATTGACGAAGTATTTGCAAATTCACATTACATAATTACCTACAGAAACCCATATGCCCATTGTGAGGGTATTATGAGACGAAATAAAGCAACGGCAGAATATGCTGCCAACTTTACAATTAAATGTTTGTATCACCAAAAGAAGAACATTGAAATGCTACAAAATAAAGTAGTAATGTCATACGAAGAAATTACTACAAATCGAAATGAATTTAGAAACAAGATTATATCTATGTTACCTGAATTGAATGATATTTCTGTTGACAAAAAATTTAGTGCTCACAATCAGTATAATAAAAATTTAGAAATTAGTAATTTGAATCAGAAGCAAATAGAAAAATTAAGTAAACAGGATTTGATAAAAATAAATAATATTTTCTCTAAAGAAGAGGAGTTACTCGAATATTTTGGTTACAAATTGATTAATTTCTAAGAGAAAAGGGAATTTAAAAAAAGAAAAAAGTATAATTTAAATGAACTTTATTGATCGACTGCTTTTATTTACCTTTCCGTTTATGGATGTTGGTTTTAATGCTTTTGGTGTACCCTTTCGCCTAGGGGAATTGACTTTTTTTTTAACTTTTTTGAGACTCATTGATTTAGCTCCAATTCTCAACATTTCAAAGGTACATAAGGCAGGATTAGTTTTGATTTTTTTGATGGTTACTAATCTTATTCTAACAATTTTATTTTCGAGATTTGAAAATATAGATAGTCCATTTTATGTCAAATATATATTGAGAAATGCCTTATATCTTCTTGTAATGATATCATATTTATTAAAGCCAATTAAATTTGATAAAATAAAAGGAGAGTCTTTTATAAAATATATTTTATATGTTATTCTGATATTTTATATAATAGAATATATTGATTTTTATTTGGTATCTTTAAACTGGGATTCAATATTTGTTAGTAGGCAAGGCAAAAGTATTTTTGGTAATTTTATAATAAGATTTTCAGGTCCTTCTTCGGAACCTGCTTACATAATCCCTCTTTTATCTATACCCTTAATGTATGGTTTACAAACAAGAAAATTTAAGGTTATAATACTGTCTTTAATTTTAATGATATTGCCATTTTCTTCATTTGGTTACGTTGCTATAGTATTTGCTTTATTATATTTTTTAAATAATATTGTTGATAAAGAACTAAAAAGGAAGATATGGAAAGGGGTTTTTTCAGGAATGGTGTTTTGTTGTATTTTATGTATTTTATTTTTTAATAGAATAAGTGAAATATTCGCATACAATTGGTTGAAATTTCAAGCTTATTTTGGATTAGGTGATGCATACGAATGGTCTGCATCTCAAAGAATAGGTCATGTGAAATTGGCATTTAATTTATTTTTGGAAGCACCATTTATTAATATGCTTTTTGGTAATGGTACAGGATATTATAGTAAAATGAGTAAAGAATTTACAAAATATTATTTAGATGATGCAGAAGAAGCCCATAGTTTGTTTTTTTCAACATTAACAGATAGAGGTTTCGTGGGGGTTTTATTACTTCTATTTATGTTTTATGCTATTACAAAAATTAGAATACCTAGAAATATTTCAGAACAGAATAAGTTTTTTTTTATTGCAATAAAGTTTGGTGTTTTGGTAAGAATGCTTCATTGGGTTTTTACGGGTATGCTATGGCAATATTATTTTTGGGTGGAAGTAGCTATTTTACTTTCTGCTAGTATATATTATATAAAAGTATTTAATGAAAACCAATAAAATAGATTTTTCAATAATAACTATATGTTATAACTCTGTAAATACAGTTGAGAAAACAATAAAAAGTGTAATATCTCAGTCTCACGAAAATTATGAATATATAATTATAGATGGAGGATCTAAGGATGGTACTTTAGAAATAATCAATAAGTACAAGGGTAAAATAAGTCTTATTATTTCTGAGCCTGATGATGGAATTTATGACGCATTTAACAAAGGAGTAAAATTGGCAAAAGGTAATCATATAGGTATTTTAAATTCGGATGATACATATAACTATAATACATTAGAATTAGCCTTTAAGTCAATAAAGAAAAAGCCTTTAGCAATTATTTACGGGAATACTTGTTTTATTGATGAAAATGATGTTGTTTTTTCTCAAAATGATGGGGATTTTGGTAATAGTAAATTGAAAAGAGGGATCGGTTTTATGCATCCAGCCTCTTTTGTCCCAATGGAGGTTTATAATAAAGTTGGGTTATATTCAGTTTCAAAAAATTTATTTATTGCTAGTGATGCAGATTTTTTATTAAGATGTTATAAATTTGGAATAGAATTTTATAAATCAGATTTTAAGGTGTTTATGAGGACGGGAGGTCTAAGTGAAACATCATTTTATTTAGCACATAAACAGTATTTGAATTCATTGTTCGACAATGGTATAATTGATAAAAAGGAGCTGTTTATAGAGAAAAACAAATTGCTTTTTAAGAGCATTTTAAAGCGATTTTTAACAAGAAAAAATGTTGCTAAAATAAAGCTTCAAATATGGATTGTTATTGTTTCGATATTCAACTTTTTAATTAGATATATTCCTTTTAATTTTTTTAAAAGGAAACTTTTAAAAATTTCAGGAATCAGTTTGGGGTCAAATAGTTATATACATAATTCAACTTTTTTAAGTCTAGGTAAATTATCTGTTGGCGATTTTACAGTAATTAATCCCAAATGTATAATTGATAATAGAGGAGAAATTAAAATAGGTAGCAATGTTTCCATTGCGCACTACTGTAAGATTTATACAACTGGGCATGATGTTAATTGCTCATATTTTACAGGAATTAAAAAAGCTGTCGTAATAGAAGATAATGTGGTTTTATTTTCAAATTGTATAATTCAACCAGGTGTAACTTTGGGAAAGGGATGTGTTGTTTTTCCTGGTTCAGTTGTTACCAAAGATGTACCTCCATTTACCATGGTAGGAGGAAATCCTGCAAAATTAATTGGACAAAGAAATAAGAACTTGAATTATAGAATTGACTATGGGTTTAGGTTCATTAAATAATTCTTTTACCCACTTTCACTTTCTTTGTACTAATTATGGTAGTAATAAAGATGGAATAGGCCATTACACTTCTAAGGTCGTTAAAGAGTTAGGGAAATCAAAAGGAATTTTGATAGATGTTTATTCTGGTAAAACTGAAGAACTTTCAAAATTTGAATTAGTGTTTTCGTTTATAATGATTAAAGAAATCATAAAATTGATAAGGGCTACTTATAAAAGAACAAATGAAAATATAATAGTTTTAGAATATCCTTTTGTTGAATATAATCCTCTAATTTTAATTTTTCTTGCCATATTAAAAAGTTTAGTTAGAGAAAATAGTATGATTGTATTATCTCTTCATGAATATAAGCGAACACAACTTTTAAGGAAATTGTTTATAAAATTTCTCTTACCAATGGCAGATGTTGTTTTATATACAAAACAGGAGGATGTGGAGACCTTTAGGAAATACAATAGCATTAACTTCAAAAAAAGAATTATTCCAGCTAATATTGAGCCTGATTTAAAGGAATTAAGAAAAGAAGTAAATGAAAATGAATTAAATGTTTGTTTTTTTGGAATTGTTAATTATAAAACTAAAGAAATTAAAGAAATGATTGATGGATGGGAAAAGTACGTCCAGCTTAATTCGTCAAATAGGACGATTAAAAAATTTCATTTTATAAGTAGTTCGAATGATAATCAAATCAAATCAAATCCTAATATAATTTATCATTATAATTTGGACGATTTAGAGGTTTCGAGTATGCTAAAAAAGATTCATTTTGTTATATTACCATTGAAGCCAGAGATTTCTATTAATAACGGAAGTTTGGCAGTAGCCTGTATTCATAAGTGTATACCAGTTGGAGTTTTTCAAAAAGAATATTTTCAAAAAGGTTTTGGGGTATCTATGAAAGATTATTCCGTTAATTCTTTTTTTCAAACATTTCAAGATATTGATAGACTTAATAATGAAAAGATTTTGCTTAAATCTGAGTTAGCTTATGATTATGGAAAATCAAAATCAATAGTTAATTGTGCTAAGTCTTATCTAGAACAATTGGAAAGAATAAATTAAATAATAAATTTTGAGTTTTAGAATGGAGTGCGATAAGCAAGATAAATATAATTTAATATTAAAATTCTTATTTTTTTTAGTAGGTTTTAGCATACCTTTTTCTTATGCATTCAATAGTATCGCTATAGGTTTATTGTTTTTATTTTCCTTTAAATTTTTTAGTTTGGACAAATATAAAAATGATATAATTATAAAAATTGGATATTTACCACTACTTTTTTTTGTTGTGTTTTTACTTCAAGTGCTTGGTGTTTTTTATTCACAAGATATAAATAAAGGTTTGTCATATGCTATACAGAATATCGTTTTTGTATTATTTCCAATAATCTTTTTTAATTTGTCTACATATTTAACCAAAGATAAAATTAGACTAGCTGTTTACGGTTTAATATTTGGAGTAAGTGCTATTTTGATAAGTATTTATATAAATATATTTATTGAAATTTTTAAAAAAAATCTAGAATTTAACACTTTGCTTACTAGATTTACGAGAGTTGGGTTTGTTAAATATGGAATTGAGGAAATTCATCCTCCATATTTGGGAATTCTCACAATTTTTTCTTTGGTAGTTCTTTTGCATGTTAAGTTGATTAAGAGGAAAAGTCTAGATTATATTTTAAGAGGCTTTTTATTTTTGTTTTTAGGGTGTTCTTTGTACGGAATATCATCCATTATGTCTGTAATAGTTTTATTTATTTTTTTAATTACAAGTATAATTTTTTTATCCAAGAGTATAAAATTTAGAATTTTAACAACATTGTCATTCTTTGGAATTTTTATTATAATTTTGATTAATTTAAATAGTATTAGAATTGTTACTAAGGATTTCCCAGGTAACAGTTTATTGGGAAGAATTCAGTGGAGCATATTTAAAGGTAAGGGAGATACTTCTAGGCCAGAAAACTGGAAAAGTGTAACAAATGTTATAAAAGATAATTTGTTTTTTGGTGTTGGTTCTGATGGAGGATTAAAAGATTTACAAAGTTTTAGAGATCCCAAAAGCGAATCTTTTAAATTTAAACATAATGCACATAATCAATATTTAGAATTTTTTTTAAGACATGGCATTGTTGGGTTTATTATTTATTTATTTATGTTATATGAATTAATAAGAGTGGCCTTTTATTCTAGAAATGAAGTTTTTATTTGGTTTTTAATTACTTTTCTTATTTCATCCATGACTGAGTCTTATTTGGTAAGACAAATTGGATTAACTTTTTTTACTTTTTATTCAATTTTATTCTATACTTATTATAAACCGAAAATAAACGAATTTTGATGAAGAAAGCACTGATACATGATTGGTATTATGTAAATGGAGGAGCAGAAAAGGTTCTTAAATCAATAAATAATATTTGGCCAGATTTTGATCATTATGCTCTTATTGATTTTTTAGATGAAAAAGACAGAAAAGAGATATTTTTAGGAGATAATAACTATGTTAATACATCTTTTATTCAGAAGTTACCTAGTGCTAAATCAAATCATCGAAAATTTTTAGAGTTATTCCCGTATGCTATTGAGCAGTTTGATTTATCTGAATATGATCTAGTAATATCATCATCAGCGTCAATAGCTAAGGGAGTTTTAACAAATGCAAATCAGTTACACATATCTTATATTCATTCTCCTATGAGATATGCGTGGGATTTGTACCATCCATACTTAAAAGAATCAAAATTAAAAGGCTTAAAGGCCTGGTACGCTAAACGTGTTTTAAGTAAAATTAGACTTTGGGATGTTTTAAGTACTAATAGGGTAGATTACCTGATAGCAAATTCTAAATATATAGCTAAACGTATTAAAAAGGTCTATAGAAGAGACTCAAAGGTTATTTACCCTCCTGTTGATATTTCTAGTTTTGCTTTAGAAATTAATAAGAAAGATTATTATGTTACAGCTTCAAGATTTGTTCCGTACAAAAAAATTGATTTAATTGTTGAGGCTTTTTCGAAAATGTCAGATAAGACTTTGATTGTGATTGGAGACGGACCTGAGCTCAAAAAAATCCAATCAAAAATGTCTGCAAATATAATTTTAACTGGGCATATAGAATTGTCAGAGGTCATATCCTATTTCCAGAAAGCAAAAGCTTTTATTTTTGCAGCTGAAGAAGATTTTGGAATTGTTCCTGTTGAAGCTCAGGCTTGTGGAACCCCTGTATTGGCATATGGAAAAGGAGGGGCATTAGAAACTATAGAAGATGGCGTTAGTGGAACTTTTTTTTATGAACAATCTGTTGATGCGATTATAAATGGGGTTGCTAAAATGAATAGTATAAAGTTTGAACCTGAAAGGGTTAGAGATAATGCAGAAAAATTTAGTAAAGAACGATTTGAAAAAGAGTTTAAAGAAACTGTAGAAGAGTTGTATAAAGATTGGAAAGAGAAAAATGGGTAATTTAATTAAAGTAAAAAATATTTGCTGCATAGGAGCTGGTTATGTTGGAGGGCCAACAATGGCGGTTATTGCACAAAAATGCCCACATATAAAAGTTACGGTTGTAGATGTTAACTCATCTAGAATTTCAGCATGGAATGATGAAAATCTTGACAAATTACCGGTATTTGAGCCAGGGCTAGATGCTGTTGTTAGTGAGGCGCGTGGAAGAAATTTGTTTTTCTCTACTGATGTTGATCAAGCGATTGATGAGGCTGATATGATTTTTATTTCGGTTAATACGCCAACCAAAACCTATGGTAAAGGTAAGGGTATGGCTGCCGATTTAAAGTATATTGAATTATGTGCGCGCCAGATTGCTTCTGTTTCGAAATCGAACAAAATAGTCGTTGAGAAATCAACGTTACCAGTGCGTACAGCTTCAGCCATAAAGAATATTTTAGATAATACAGGTAATGGTGTTGAGTTTCAGATACTATCAAATCCGGAATTTTTAGCAGAAGGAACAGCAGTTGAAGATTTATTTGCTCCAGATCGTGTATTGATTGGTGGTGATACATCTGCTAAAGGTCAGGAAGCAATTCAGGCTTTAGTTGACGTTTACGCTAACTGGGTGCCTAAAGAACGCATTTTAACCACGAATGTGTGGTCTTCGGAGTTGTCTAAACTTACCGCAAACGCCTTTTTAGCGCAGCGTGTATCATCTATCAATTCTATGTCTGCCCTTTGTGAAAAAACCGGAGCTGACGTTAATGAAGTAGCCAAGGCCATCGGATTGGACTCTAGGATTGGTTCTAAGTTCTTAAAATCTTCAGTTGGGTTCGGAGGGTCTTGTTTTCAAAAGGATATCCTAAACCTTGTTTATATTGCTAAAACCTACGGCTTGAATGAGGTTGCCGATTATTGGGAACAGGTGATTATCATTAACGATTATCAAAAGAATCGTTTTTCAAATAATATTGTGAGTACGCTTTATAATACGGTTTCAGGAAAAAAAATTACATTTCTTGGTTGGGCATTTAAAAAGGATACGAATGATACGCGTGAATCTGCTGCGATTCAGGTTGCTGATAATTTATTGAATGAGCAAGCACAAATTGAGGTTTATGATCCTAAGGTTATTGAAGAGCGTATTTACGCTGATTTAGATTACCTGAATACACGATCTGAAGACGAAAACAGAAGCTTGTTAAAGGTTAAAAAGGATCCTTATGAGGCGTGTAAAGATAGTCATGCTATTGCTATATTAACCGAATGGGACGAGTTTAAAACTTATGACTGGCAACGTATTTACGATAATATGCTAAAGCCAGCTTTTGTGTTTGACGGACGAGGTATTTTAGACACAAAAGCTCTTGAAAACATTGGTTTCGTTTGCTATTCTATAGGAAAAGGGTCTAATAAATAAATTAAGGATGAAGAGGGTTTTAATAACTGGTGCTGCTGGATTTTTAGGGTCACATTTATGTGATCGGTTTATTAAAGAAGGCTTTTATGTTATTGGCATGGATAATTTTATTACCGGCGACCCAAAAAATCTTGCTCATTTAGAGAATCACTCGAATTTTGAGTTTATTGAACATGATGTTACCGAATTTGTTGAGATTGAAGGAGATTTAGATTACATCCTGCATTTTGCTTCGCCGGCCAGTCCTATAGATTATCTTAAAATTCCAATTCAAACGTTAAAGGTAGGCTCGTTAGGGACACATAATTTATTGGGATTGGCTAAAGCTAAAAAAGCAAGAATATTAATAGCTTCTACATCTGAAGTGTATGGAGATCCTTTAGTGCATCCACAGTCTGAAGATTATTATGGAAACGTCAACACTATTGGACCTCGAGGTGTCTATGATGAAGCAAAACGATTTCAGGAGTCAATTACTATGGCATATCATCGGTTTCATGGTTTAGAAACTCGCATTGTTCGCATATTTAACACCTATGGACCGAGAATGCGATTGAATGACGGACGCGTTATTCCTGCTTTTATGGGGCAGGCTCTTAGAGGGGAAGACCTTACGGTTTTTGGAGATGGTTCGCAAACCAGATCGTTTTGCTATGTTGATGATCAGGTAGAAGGAATTTATAGACTGTTGTTTAGCGATTATGCGTATCCGGTTAATATTGGTAATCCGCATGAAATTACGATTAGAGAGTTTGCAGAAGAAATTATAAAGTTAACAAACACTTCTCAAAAAGTAATATATAAGGAATTACCGGTTGATGACCCTTTACAACGTCAGCCAGATATAAGTTTAGCAAAAGAACTATTACATTGGGAACCGAAAGTAAGTCGCGAGCAGGGTATGAAATGGACGTTTGATTATTTTAAAACTCTATCGAAAGAGGAATTATTTGAGAGTGAACACAAAGATTTTAAACAACATATAAAGAGGTAAATTGAGTATAAAAAAACAAGGCAGATTTTCCAAATTTATCAACCCAATATCGAGGTGTATAGATGTCGGGCTTATTATAGGAACTATTTTCTTATTTCCAATAAACTTCAATCATGTTTATTTGTTCTTGCTATATTCTGTTGTTTTTTGGGAAGCTATAGCCTTTTATAATCATTTTTATGAGGTGCAAAGGCACACACGTTTATTTCAAATTGTGGCTTTGCTATTAAGACAATTTGTGTTGCTTGCTTTTGCTTTATATGCTTACATTGGGTTTTTTAAACAACCAAATATTAGTCGTTTGGCTTTAGGTGAGTATTTGATTTCGGTTTTTCTTTTGGTGTCCTTTTTTAAAATTTTGACGTTTTTTCTGCTAAATAGGTATCGTGCTGTTTTAGGTGGTAACTTAAGAAATGTTATTGTTTTAGGAAATACGGAAAAGTCTAGACAATTAATCAAAATTTTTAACACCAAACTTCATTTTGGTTATAGGTTTAAAAAGCAGTTTATTGTTAAAGATGATGAGTTTTCTCTTAAAAAGTGTTTCGATTATATTATTGAAAATGATATTAATGAGATTTATTTTTCTGTAGCAACATTAACTAATAAGCAGATAAATAAACTTATCGATTTTGCCGATAATAATTTAAGAGAGTTAAAGTTTATTCCCGATAATAAAGATATTTACTCAAGAAAACTTAAATACGAATATTACGATTATATTCCGATCCTTTCCATGAGGGATATCCCTATTCAGGAGCCTGTTAATAAATTTGCAAAGCGAGCTTTCGATATTATTTTTTCGTCCTGCGTTATTGTTTTCTTATTGTCTTGGTTAACACCGATTTTAGCTATTATCATTCGTTTGGAGTCTAAAGGTCCAATATTCTTTAAACAATCAAGAAATGGATTCAACTATAAAGAGTTTGATTGTTATAAATTTAGATCGATGATGCCTAATGAAAATGCTCATTTACATCAAGCAACTAAGGGGGATATGCGTATAACAAAAGTTGGGGCGTTTATTCGTAAAACAAGTATAGATGAGTTGCCACAGTTTTTCAATGTGCTTTTTGGAGATATGTCTGTTGTAGGACCGAGACCTCATATGGTTAGTCATACCAATATGTATGCTCAAAGAGTAGATAAATTTATGGTTCGTCATTTTGTGAAGCCTGGTATTACCGGCTTGGCACAAACCAGTGGTTTTAGAGGTGAGATTGAAACAGATAAGGATATAGTAAACCGCGTAAAGTATGATATTTTTTATATAGAAAACTGGTCGCTATTACTTGATTTAAAAATTGTGATTCAGACATTTCTAAACGCTGTTAAAGGCGAAGAAAAGGCGTACTAATGAATACAATGGTTTCAATAGTAACACCTGCATATAATTCGGAAAAATATATTATTGAAACCATTCAATCTGTTTTAAATCAAACTTATCAAAACTGGGAATGGATTATTGTAGATGATGGTTCGACTGATAATACGGTAAACATTGTAAAGGAATTTATTTCAAAAGATTCAAGAATCAAACTCTTTCAGTTGAAATCTAATTTAGGACCTGCGTTGGCGAGAAATAAAGGAATTGAAGAAGCCAAAGGTGATTTTATTGCTTTCTTAGATTCGGATGATATTTGGAAACCAGATAAATTGGAAAAACAAATTGCTTTTATGAAAACAGAAAAATGCGATGTTTGTTTTTCTTCTTACGATTTAATTGATGAGAAGGGTAGGTTAGTAAATAAGAGAGTTTGTGTTTTAAGCCAGGTGTCTTATAAGAAGCTTTTAAAAAGTAATTATATAGGCAACTTAACAGGGGTATATAATGCCCGAATTTTAGGAAAAATAGTCGTTCCTGATTTACGCAAAAGACAAGATTGGTTATTGTGGTTAGAAGCTTTAAAAAGATCTGGAAAAGATGCTAAAGGCATTAGTGAATCCTTGGCTTATTATAGAGTACATAAACGTGGAATATCGTCTAATAAAATGGCTTTACTAAAGTATAATTATTTGGTTTATAAAAAGGGTTTAGGCTTTTCTGTTTTAAAGTCATTGAAATACTTAGTTTTGTTTTTGTATGAACATTTTTTTGTAAAATCGAAACTAGTAATATCTACAGATAACTTTTAAACTGCTTCAATTTCCCGCTTTTTTCTCTATTTAAGCATTCTTTTCTTTCGAATTGGATATCGAGTCCAAATTCTAAATAGGTTTCGACAGCGGCTTTTATATTTGTTTTGTCTTTTTCATAAAGTGGCGTGTTACTAACATAACTTATTTTAAAGGTATTAATCTGGATTTGTTCAATAATGAATTCCTTTACATTTCCTGAATCTTCAATTACTGTTTTTGTGACGTAATAAAAGGTTAATCCTGCTGCTGTTTTTCCACTAGGAAGGGTAACCAGATCATTAGTACGACCAATTAAATGTTTCAAAACAGGTTTTTTTAAAGTGCTCGATTCAGATAATGTGCCAACATCACCTAAGTCATATCGAACAAAAGGATGTGCTTTGTTATATAGAGAGGTAATAACGATGCGTCCTTCTTTTCCGTAAGGGAGCACCTGATTGTTTTCATCTAAAATTTCAATAAATAGATCTTCACTATTTACTATCCATCTATTTTCTGAATTTTGAAAAGCAATGACACCTAATTCGGCAGCGCCATATTCGTTGATAACAGGAATGCCAAATTGCGTTTCTAAAAGCGTTCTGTCTTCTTGAAAAAGCATTTCCGAAGTCACTATGCAAACTTTCAGAGTAGGGCAAACATCTTTTAAAACAAGATTTTTATTTTTAAGAAACTTAGCAAACTGAACAATTGAACTTGTGTATCCGTTGAGATATTCAAATGTTGTGGATTTAAATTTAGTGATGCACTTTTCAAATTCAAAATCACTTAAATCAAAAACAGAGAATCGATATCTGTTACCTAAAGCATCTTTTAAGCGTTCTTTGTAATAGCCTTTTTTATCTAAAGGAATACCATAAAATCGGGCTTGTTTTGATGTGTTCAGGTTAATGTCATACCAACTATAGCGGTCAAAAATCCCCGACCAGGTTAGAGCATGACAAAATTTATCTTTGGCAAAAATAAAGGGATCTCCCGAAGAACCTGAGGTCTTATTTACAAACGAATTTTTTTTAGAAAATCCCTCAGAAAGCCTGTTTGATAAGGGTTGCTGTAAATCCCGTTTAGTCATCACTGGAATGCTATTCCAATTATTCGGATTGGCATTTTTAGCAAATGTCTTATAAAACGGATTATGTTTTAAATGGAAGGCAATAATCGCCTGTTTCTGTTCATTTAGATAATCAGCGTATTTATCCTCACTTATGCTTTGAATCTGATGTAAAAGACGGTTGGTTTCCTGGATTGGAAAGCCTTTTAGTTTTAGTGATAGGTTAAATAAATTCAACAAGAAGCATAATTTTTGTAAAGTAAATAAAAAAAAGTCGTGAATTCGAGGCATTAATTTTATTTTTGCAGACGGAAAAAACAGTTTTAGTGCTCGGCATTAAAAAACAATAAACTGAAATCCCCAAAAAGGGAAATCTAAAAATATCTAAACAATGAATATATTAGTTCTTGGTTCAGGAGGAAGAGAACATGCTTTCGCTTGGAAAATCGCTCAAAGCCCGTTATGTAATGAATTGTATGTAGCACCTGGAAACTCAGGTACTGCAAATGTAGCGACCAATGTAAATATTGGTGTAACCGATTTTGAAGCAATTAAAGAATTAGTATTAGAGAAAGGGATTGATTTGGTTGTAGTAGGGCCGGAAGATCCTTTAGTACAAGGGGTTCACGATTTCTTTTTAAAGGATGATGCTATTAAGCATGTTTCAGTTATCGGGCCACAAAAGGAGGCTGCTGAATTAGAAGGAAGTAAAGAATTCGCTAAAGAATTTTTATACCGTCATAACATTCCAACAGCTGCTTACGAAAGTTTTACTGCCGAAACTGTTGAGAAAGGATATGCGTTTTTAGAAACTTTGAATGCGCCGTATGTGCTTAAAGCCGATGGTTTAGCTGCTGGAAAAGGGGTTGTTATTTTAAATGATTTAGACGAAGCTAAAGCGGAATTAAAAAGCATGTTAGTCGATGCTAAATTCGGACAGGCGAGTACTAAAGTGGTGATTGAAGAGTTTTTAGATGGTATCGAGTTAAGCTGTTTCGTGTTAACCGATGGTGAAAACTATAAAATTTTACCAACCGCTAAAGATTACAAACGTATTGGAGAAGGTGATACCGGATTAAATACGGGTGGTATGGGAGCTGTTTCTCCAGTACCTTTCGCTACAGATGAGTTTTTAAATAAAATTGAAGAGCGTATTGTTAAGCCAACTATCGAAGGGTTTAAGAAAGATAAATTACCTTATGTAGGTTTCGTATTTATCGGGTTAATTAAAGTAGGTGACGACCCTAAAGTAATAGAATATAACGTACGTATGGGAGATCCGGAAACGGAAGTTGTTTTACCAAGATTGAAGAATGACTTTGTTGAGGTTCTTCAGGCTATGGCAAACGGAACACTTAACGAAATTAACATCGAAATCGATGAGCGTGCAGCTACAACCATTATGATGGTGTCTGGAGGTTATCCTGAAGCTTACGAAAAAGGTAAAGAAATTACAGGTTTAGATGCTGTGGAAGATTCTATTCCTTTTCATGCAGGGGCACAGTTAAAAGATGGGAAAGTGGTAACAACAGGAGGACGTGTTATTGCAATTACCTCTTACGGAGAAACCTACCAGGAGGCCATAAAAAAATCTTACCAAAGCATAGATAAACTAAACTTTGATAAGATGTATTATCGTAAAGATATAGGATTCGATTTATAAAAACGAGTGCGAAGAAACAGTTTTGTCTTCTTCGTTGTTGTCGTTAAACTTTTTAAGTTGTAACATCCAGTACACGATAGCTACTAGACAGATAACAACAAAAATCCAAGAAATGGCGCTTGCTGCGAACCAGTTTTCAAGTTCTAAAGCACGTAAAGCATCTAAAGGTTTAAAAAGAACATTAACGAATAAATCCTGTATCGCGTAAAAAAAGTCTTTCATGAGTGTGTTATATTAATTTTTAAAGGCTCATGTCACATTCAATATTTATAATTTCAAAAGAGAAATAAATAAATATATCAGTTTCATAGTTAGTATATTTACGTAGCAAAAATACAAAAACGGTTAATGATAGCAAGTCTTTTTAGTAAATCTAAGCCAATAAATTTCGTCGTAGTACTTTTTATTACGCTTTTGTCTTTTACTGTGGCTAGAATTCCGTTGTTTAATCAACCAATGACTGTGGCTTTAATTTTCAAGCAGTCATTGGTTTTTTTATTGTGTTGTATTACAATTTTGGTGGTCAATTTTATTATTTCAAAGAATAATTTAACCAAAAAAAACAACTACGATGTATTATTGTATAGTGTGTTTTTACTCACTTTTGTACAAACTACAGACGATGTCAATATACTGTTTGCTAATTTCTTTTTCCTTCTAGGATTGAGGCGAATAATGAGCTTACGAACAGAAAAGAGTATTAAAAAAAAACTGTTTGATGCTGCTTTTTGGATAGCCATTGCATCACTATTTTATTTTTGGGCAATTCTGTTTTTTGTGTTGATAATTGTGAGTTTGTTATTGTATTCCGATAACGATTTACGTCATTGGATAATACCTTATACAGGGGTAGCTACCGTGTTTATATTGTCGGTTTGCACATCCATAGTTGTTACCGGAGATTATTTCGATTTACTTCATATTAATCCACAAATAGGAGCTGATTTTACAGCATATAATTCGGTGAAATATTTAGTAGGAATTACGATGTTATTGTCTTTTGGAATCTGGGCCTCCATGTTCTATTTGAAGAATTTAAAAAGTAAAAAGAAGTCGTTTCGCGCGTCTTTTCAAATTATAATTATAGCCTTTTTGGTTGCCGCGTTAGTGATTGCCATGGCACCAAATAAAACAGGTAGTGAATTCTTATTTGCCTTTGCTCCTTTGGCTATTATCATTACCAATTACCTGGAAACCATCGATGAAAATTGGTTTAAAGAAGTATTTTTATCTATTCTCGTGGTGGTACCTTTTATTATGTTATTGCTGTAATTTTTGTCCGAAAGCTAAATCACCGGCATCACCTAATCCGGGAACGATATAGCTATTTTCGTCGAGTTTTTCATCAATAGTTGCAATCCATAAATGGGTGTTTTCATTAAAATGTTTGTCGACAAATTCTACGCCTTCAGGTGCACCTATTAAACTTACTAAATGTACTTCTTTTGGCGTTCCAAAGGGTTTTAACGCTTCGTAGGTTGCAATCATAGATTGTCCAGTGGCTAGCATAGGGTCCGCGAGAATTAGGGTTTTTCCTTCTAAACTAGGGCAGGCTAAATATTCAACAATAATCTCAAAACTTTCAGGGTTGTGTTTGTGATGTCTGTAAGCTGAAATAAAGGCATTTTCAGCTTTATCGAAATAATTTAATAAACCATTATGCAAAGGAACGCCGGCTCTTAAAATGGAGCATAAAACGATGTTGTTTTTAATTAAATTCATTTTACTTATGCCTAAAGGAGTGGTAATTTCCTGAGTTGAATAGTTTAGGGTTTTACTCATTTCGTAACCTAAAATTTCACCAATACGTTCAATATTTCGTCTGAAACGCATGCTGTCTTTTTGAATGTTTACATCTCGCATCTCGGCAATAAAGCTATTCAGGATTGAATTTTCAGTTGAGATATTGTGGATTTTCATGCGTTCAATTTTAGAATTCAACAATAAAGTTAATTAATTAGACTTATATTTGTGCTCCTAAATATTAATACATCATGTTTACAGATAAAGCCAATAAAATATTTCAAGAGGTTATTGCAAAATACCACGTTGTAGATTCAGTAGATCAACCATTCGAAAACGCTTATCCAGAGAGCGATTTAATCGAGCATTTATTATACAGAAAATGTTGGATTGATACCGTACAATGGCATTACGAAGATATTATTCGCGATCCGCAAATCGATCCGGTAGCGGCTTTAAAATTAAAACGTCAGATTGATGCTTCTAATCAGGACAGAACTGATATGGTGGAATACATTGATAGCTACTTTTTAGATACATATAAAGATGTTGAAGCTAAAGCTGAAGCGACAATCAATACGGAGAGTCCTGCTTGGGGTGTTGACAGATTATCAATTCTTGCTTTAAAAATTTACCACATGAATGAAGAAGCAACACGTACTGATGCATCAAATGAACACAGAGCGGCATGCCAAAAGAAATTAGACGTGTTATTAGAGCAACGTGTAGATTTAAGTACAGCTATTGATACTTTGCTAAACGATATCGAAAATGGCGATAAGTACATGAAAGTGTACAAACAAATGAAAATGTACAACGACGACGAGCTTAACCCGGTTTTAAGAGGTCAAAAGTAATCTGTTGTTTAAATAATTTACATGCCAAAATCACCTGAACATATTCTTGTTATTCGCCTTTCGGCAATGGGTGATGTGGCTATGACGGTGCCTGTGCTTCGGGCATTTACAAAACAATATCCTCTGGTTAAAGTCACGGTTTTAACCAGAGGTTTTTTTATGCCTTTTTTTAAAGGAATTTCTAATGTTAATGTGTTTCCTGCCGATTTAAAAGGAAAACATAAAGGTGTTTTCGGCTTGCATAAATTATCTAAAGAATTAAAAGCTTTAGGTGTTACTCAGGTTGCCGATTTACACAATGTGCTTAGAACAAATATTCTAAAAACTTTCTTTTTTGGAACCAAAGTTGTTCAGATTGATAAAGGTCGATCAGAGAAAAAAGCATTGGTTTCGGGAGACATTTTTCAGCAACTAAAAACCACGCATCAGCGTTATGCCGACGTGTTTAATGCTTTAGGTTATCCGGTAGATTTAAGCAATCCAATATTTCCAAAACCAAGTGAGTTAACTATAAATGGCTTTGAAAATAAATCTGAAAAATGGATTGGAATAGCGCCTTTCGCGGCGCATGAAGGAAAAATGTATCCTTTAGTGCTGATGAAAGAAGTTATCGCTGAATTATCAAATGATTATCGCATTATTTTATTTGGTGGTGGAACGGAAGAAGCTCAAATTCTTGATGGTATCGCTCAAAGTTTTGATAATGTAATTAATACAGCAGGACAGTTAAAATTTGACGAAGAATTAGCTGTAATTTCTAATTTAGATGTCATGTTGGCTATGGATTCCGGTAATGCACACATGGCTGCTATGCAAGGTGTAAAAGTGATTACCATTTGGGGAGTAACGCATCCTTATGCTGGTTTTGCACCGTTTAATCAACCTGAAGATTACGCTTTGGTGGCCGATAGAAATCAATTTCCTTTAGTGCCAACTTCTATTTACGGAAATAAATATCCAGAAGGTTATGAGAAGGCTTCAGCGAGTATTTCATCTCAAAGAATTATAGAAAAAATAAAGGCCGTCATCTAATTCGATAACAGCCTTTTTATATTTAAACTTCAAATTCAGTTTTTATTAAACGTCATCGTAGTCTACAGTAATGGTTGCTGTGGTTGGATGTGCCTGACAGGTTAATATTAAACCTTCAGCAACTTCCTGCTCGGTTAGAATGCTGTTTTGACGCATTGTGGCAGCACCTTCTTTTACGCGTGCCAAACAACTACTACAAATACCACCCTGACAAGAATATGGCGCATCTAAATCTTCATCGATAGCCGCTTCAAGAATGGTTTGTTTTTGAGACATTTCAATAACGGTTTCTTCATCGTCAACAATAATTGTAGCCTTAGTTATTCCGTTGGCAGTAGACGCAGCGGGAGTTACAATATCCTCAGTTTTTGCAGCTTTAAATAGTTCGTAATGAATGCGGTCTGCATCAGCACCATTAGCCGTTAAAACATCTTTAACCGTGTGAATCATGGCTTCGGGTCCACATAAGTAGTACGCATCAACATCAATATGTTTGTGCTTGTTTTTCATCACGTAGTTTACCGTGCTTTTCTCGATACGACCAAAAATAGCGTTGTCTTGGTCGGCCTGGCTAAATACAAACTGAATAGAGAAACGGTCTTTATATTCATGCTGAAGTTCTAAAAGTTCATTTAAGAACATGGTGTCTTCAGTGGTTTTGTTTCCGTATACTAAAATCACATGGCTGTGTACTTCTTCTTCCAATGCACATTTAATAATGCTTAAAACTGGTGTGATACCACTACCTGCTGCAAAAAGTGCTATGTTTTTAGTGATAGAATCGTTTGGTTCAAATGTAAAACGTCCCTTTGGAGGTGCAACTTCTAAAACATCACCTGCTCTTAATTCTGCATTCGCATATGCCGAAAACGTTCCGTCTTTAACTTCCTTAATAGCCACTTTTAATTCACCACTTTTTGGTGATGAACAAAGGGAGTAATCACGACGAACTTCATTTCCGTTAACGGTTGCTCTTAACGTAATGTATTGTCCGGCTTTAAATGAAAATGTATCGGTTAAAGCTTCAGGAACATCGAAAGTTATACTAATGGCTTTAGATGTCTCTCGCTCTATATTTTTAATGGTAAGATTGTGAAATGATGACATGTGTAAATTTTTGACAAAAATAGTGAACTTGACGTGGAAAAATTAAATTTGTTAGAAACAATTGGGCTAAAAAAAATATTAATTCGTAGAATTGTGTAAGAATAACCCTGAAATTAATTATCTAAAAATCAGTAAAAATGAAAAACCTTTTATTTGCTTGCTTATTTGTTGTGGGAACCGTGGGGCAGGTTTTTGCTCAAGACAATTCCGAATTTAAAAATGAAACCATCAATTTTATTAAACTTACAGGGTCTACAACGGCATTCGAAACGGCTATTTCTCAAATAGGAAGTATGGTTTCTGAAGATAAAAAGGAGGTTTATATGGAAGAAGCTAAAGGGACTTTAGATGGTTTGTACCAGAAAATGGCCGGGTTGTATATGGCTGAATTTACACGTGAGGAAATTCAGGAGTTAACCGCATTTTATAAAACCGATTTGGGTAAAAAACTTGCTAATAAACAATATGGTTTAGCTCAAAAAGCGATGATGTTTGGTCAGAGCTGGGGTATGGAAGTGCAGGCTATCGCTCAAAAATATATGTAAATACGTCTATTGGCTTTCTTAAAGCGAGTTTTGCAAGTCATTTCATCGCATAATCAAAAAAGATGTTTATTTTTACCTGCTTACATAATATAAGTAAGAGTTTATAGTTATTTAATTAGACTAAAAATACCAACATTGAAAGCATCATTTAAGGTTCCATCTGTCATTGCATGTTCCATTCTTTTGGTTGTAGGTTGTTCCAGAAAAAAGGACAAGTTTATCAGCCGAAATTTTCATGCTGTTACGGCAGAATTCAATACACTTTACAATGGTTACAATGCTTTAGAGCAGGGTCGAGCAAGTCTTAATGAAAGTTATACTGATAATTACTGGGATATACTGCCAATTGAACGCTTAGAAGTATTTGATGACGTGATACTTCCTGGGCAATCTAAAAATGAAAGTTTCGGAACGGCTGAAGAAAAAGCTGTAAAGGCTATTCAAAAGCACAGTATGAACATTGGCGGAAAGGAGAAAAACCCGCAAATGGATGAGGCTTACTTATTGTTAGGGAAAGCCCGTTACTTCGATCAGCGTTTTGTGCCGGCTTTAGAGGCTTTTAATTATATTCTTTATAAATACGCAGCCAGCGATAAAATAAATCAGGCAAGAATTTGGCGAGAGAAAACCAATATTCGTTTAGAGAATAATGAGCTTGCCATTAAAAATCTAAAACGTTTACTGGAGCAGGAAGAATTGGAAGATCAGGATTTAGCTGATGCGACATCTATGTTAGCCCAGGCATATTTGAATACAAAATCCATTGATAGTGCTATTACACAACTTGAAGTTGCTTCTAACGCTACAAAGAGTAACGATGAGCGTGGCAGGTATCGTTTTATCCAGGGACAGTTATATAATGAATTAGGCTATAAGGACAGTGCGAACATTGCTTTCGATAAGGTGATTGAGCTGAATAGAAAGACGCCAAGAATTTATATGATTAGCGCCCATCTCGAAAAGATGAAAAATTTCGATTACGAGCATGGCGATAAAATGGCGCAATTGGAATTGTTAACAGAGTTAGAAGAGAATCGTGAAAATCGTCCGTATCTCGATAAAATTTATTTCCAGAAAGGACAATATTATCAAAATACAAACGCTGAAGCTTTAGCTATTGAATATTACAATAAATCGCTTCGCACCAATTCCAGAGATCGTTTATTAAAAGCTAAAAATTACGAGATTTTAGGAGATATCGATTTCGATAATTCGGTGTATAAAGAAGCGGGAAATTATTATGATAGTACCTTAACCAATCTTGAAGAAAATTCGAAACCTTACCGTTTAATAAAACGTAAGCGCGATAATTTAGAAGATGTTATTTATTACGAGGGCATAGCAAAAACTAACGATAGTATTTTGCGACTGGTACGTTTACCGGAAGCAGAGCGCGTAGCTTATTTTCAGGAATTTATAGACGCTTTAAAGGTTAAAGCTGAAGAAGAAAAGGAAAAAGCTGAGGCTATAGAACGAAATAAAGGTATAGCTACGGTTAATGCGGGAAGTAGACAAGCGGCACCATTTCAAGGAGTAGGTGCACCGGCGCAGGCGACATTCTATTTTTACAACCCAACAACTGTGGCATATGGTAAAAATGAATTCATAAAAAAATGGGGTAACAGAGCTTTGGAAGATAACTGGCGTTGGTCTAGCAAAGGTATTGTAGGTAATGTTGGTGGTGCGGCAGGAACAGATATTGTAGCAGCTGCAACCGAAGAAGAATTATACGATCCGCAATACTACATCTCTAAAATTCCAACCGAACAGAAAGCCATTGATAGTATTTCTAAAGACAGAAACTATGCTTATTATCAATTAGGGTTGATTTATAAGGAGAAGTTCAAGGAATATGAGCTGGCAAAAGATAAATTTCAGGATTTGTTAGAGAGCAATCCTGAAGAGCGTTTAATATTACCTTCTAAATACAATCTTTATAAAATTTACGAGCTTTTAGGTGAAACTGGTGAAGCATCTATTGCTAAAAACGATATTATTACTAATTATCCAGATACACGTTACGCAACAATTTTGAGTAATCCGGATATGGTTTCTGAGGAAGATGAAAACAGTCCTGAAAATTTATATCAGGCGCTGTATGCGAAATATGAAAACCAAGAGTATGCAGAGGTTATTGCTAAAAGTGAAGATTATATTAATCGATTTGAAGGAGATGCCATTGTGCCGAAGTTCGAATTATTAAAAGCTACAGCGACTGGACGATTATATGGTTTCGATGCTTACAGCAAGGCCATCAATTTTATTAGCGTTACTTATGCGAATAAACCAGAAGGTAAGGAAGCACAACATATCGAAACCAATGTATTGCCTGTTTTGGCAAATAAAGATTTTGTTAAGGACAACGATAGTATTAGACAGCAATATAAAGTTGTCTATGCTTTTAAAGATGCAAAAAGAGAGCAATTAGAAGGATTTAAAACCGAATTAGATACCGTTTTAAGTCATATTAAATATTACAAACTTCAATCTTCAGTTGATGTTTACGACACAAATACTAATTTTGTAGTTGTTCATGGTTTAACCAATAAGCAGGTGGCTCATACTTTTGAACAGTTGTTTGCTAAAGAAGATAAAAAGAAAATTAAAGAACCCCATTTCGAAATATCGTCTGCGAATTATCAAATTATTCAGATTCACAAGAACCTAAACGATTTTTTAAACGTAGATACTAATTAAAATTAATAGCAATTATGTTTTCCGAAAACAAAAAAGAAAAAAAGATGACAGAAGGACCTACTAGTCAGAATATTTCTCAAGGCACCACATTAATTGGCGACATGAGTAGTGAAGGCGATTTTAGAATTGAAGGAACCGTTGAAGGTAATGTAGTTACCAAAGGTAAAGTTGTGGTTGGAAAAACCGGTTTTATAAAAGGAACATTACAAGGAACCGATGCGTATTTTGAAGGTAAATTTTCAGGTAAGTTAACCTTATCAGGAACCTTAACTTTAAAAGATTCTGCAGTTATAGAAGGCGAGGTTTCTGTAGCTAAGCTAGCTGTAGAGCCAGGGGCAGCATTCAACGTAACCTGTTTAATGAAAGGTGCTGTAAAAGAAATTAACAGTGGACAAAAATCAAAGACAGCTTAATAAGTATGTAAGGTTTACATCTATTGCACTTCAAATGGGGTTAACCATATATTTGGGGAGTAAATTAGGCGAGTGGTTAGATTATAAATTTGACAACTCCGATCAGTTATATTATAAAATAGTAACATTGCTAGCGGTTTTCCTGGCAATGTTTTCTGTTATTAGGCAAGTACTTAATATTACCAATAACGATAAAAATGATTAAAAGAATACTGGTTTTCACACTAGTTGTAGTTTTACTTTTTGCAATTGCTTTAACCATACATCAGCAATTTATTTCTCAGCCGCTATCATTTCCATTATGGCAGGTGTATTTATTTCACGCTATTGCATCTTTAATAGTGTATGCGAGTATTGAGGGTATTTGTAGCATTATGCCTAATAATGCGGGTTATGCTTATTTGGCATTTATGTTTTTAAAAATAGGTTTGTTCTTGTTGATTTTTAAAAATGCCGTGTTCGAAAATGACAGTTTAACTCAGGCAGAACGCTACGCTTTAGTGCTGCCATTATTCTTGTTTTTAACCACCGAAGCTATTGCTGTAGGAAAGTTGCTAAACAGCAAATAGTTAAAGAAAAATTTAGCTAAAATTTGATAATTCAGCATCATAAAAAAAACTAACTAAAAAAAGGGTTTGGGTTTTTAAATTATTGTGTACATTTGCACAAAATTTTAGAGAGCGTAATTTCATTAGTTTAGAAAATATGATGGTAGCAAAAAAATCTATCAAATTTATTGCAATTTTAGTTTTAATGATGACTTCGGTTTTTGCCTTTGCAAACGAAGGAGAGCATGATAATCAGCATCATGAAGGAGGAAATAAAATTGATACTCCAGAAGAGATTAAAGAATACATTGCACATCACTTAAAAGATTCTCACGATTTTCATTTATATACTAATAACGAAACAGGAACTCACGTAAGTTTCCCGTTACCTGTTATTGTATGGACTAGTGAAGGTTTAAGAACATTTATGTCTTCAGAATTTCACCACGACGATAACGGTCACGTTGTTGTAGAAAAGGGTGGTGTTAAGTTAACAAAGATTCACAGTAAAATATACGAATTAGAAGCTGGAGCAGATGAAGTTGTTTTTGACGATCACCACCACGCTGAAAATGCACACAAAGTATTAGACTTCTCTATTACTAAAAGTGTATTCGGTATGTTATTAGCAGGGCTTTTAATGATTTTAGGATTTGGAGCTTTAGCTAAAGGATACAAAAAAGGAGCAATTCCAACTGGTTTTGGTCGTGCTTTAGAGCCTTTAGTAATTTATGTGCGTGACGAAATTGCACGTCCGAATATTGGTGAGAAAAAATACAGAAAGTTCATGTCGTTCTTATTAACTGTATTCTTCTTTATTTGGATCTTAAACTTATTAGGTTTAACGCCACTTGGATTTAACGTAACAGGTCAGATTGCAGTAACCTTCTGTTTAGCAATTTTTACTGTTGTTATCTATTTATTTAGCGGAAGTAAAGATTTCTGGGGGCACACCTTATGGATGCCAGGAGTACCTTACATCTTAAGACCTATCTTAGCAGTAATAGAATTAATTGGTTTTGTATTAATTAAGCCATTCTCTCTGTTAGTGCGTTTATTTGCTAACATGACTGCAGGACACTTTGTGGTTATGAGCTTAATAGCATTAGTTATTACAATGAAAGAAGCCTTTGGTCCGGTAGCATCAACAGGTGTTTCATTAGCACTAGCATTATTTATCTCGGTTATCGAAATTCTGGTAGCCTTTTTACAAGCGTTTATTTTCACGATGTTATCATCGTTATTTATAGGAATGGCTGTTGAAGAACACGACCATCACTAATTAAGAATTTGTTTAATTAATATTTAAAATCAATTAGTATGTACAATTTAATTGGAGCAGGATTAATCGTAATCGGAGCTGGATTAGGTTTAGGTAAAATTGGTGGTAGCGCTATGGAAGCTATCGCTCGTCAACCAGAAGCTGCTGGAAAAATCCAAACAGCAATGATTATCATCGGAGCTTTATTAGAAGGTTTAGCATTCGGTGCATTAATCTTAGGAAAATAATTCCTAAAAGAAACAAAATAGAAATAGCATTCTGCAACGGTTGGTTGCAGAAGCTGTTTTTAAAAAATTAAACAAAACACAGAAGTAAAACTTATTATATAGTTACATATGGATCAGTTATTAAATGATTTTTCACCAGGATTGTTTTTTATGCAAGCCATCATCTTATTAATCTTAATTGTATTAATGAGAAAATTTGCTTGGAAACCTATTTTAGAGTCGTTACAAACTCGTGAAGACGGGATTAAAGATGCATTAGATTCAGCTGAAAAAGCAAGATTAGAAATGCAAAATCTTCAAGCAGATAATAAGAAATTATTAAACGAGGCTAGAGCAGAAAGAGAAGCGATGCTTAAAGAAGCACGTGAGATGAAGGATAAAATGATTGAAGCTGCAAAAACTGAAGCTGAGACACAAGCAAACACAATTATCGAGCAAGCGCACGCTGCTATCGAAAGCGAAAAGAAAGCTGCTATTGCAGAATTGAAAAGTCACGTTGCTGGTTTATCTATCGAAATCGCTGAGAAAGTGTTACGCGACGAACTTTCAGATAATAGTAAACAACAAAAATTAGTAGATTCTTTAATTGGAGAAGCTACATTAAGTTAATATTACTATGGCAGGAGAAAGAGCAGCAATACGTTACGCAAAAGCGGTTTTAAGTTTAGCATCAGATAAAAATGCAGCCGAGGCTGTTAATGCTGATATGACTTTAATTGCTAACACCATTGCAGAAAGTAAAGAATTAAACGGTGTGCTTCAAAATCCTATCGTAAGATCATCTATTAAAAAATCAGTAATCGAAGAAGTGTTTAAAAACACTAACGAATTAACTGGAAATTTAGTAGACACTTTAATTAGCAACAAAAGAATTGCTTTAATTGGCGAAGTAGCAAAACAATACAGTGTGTTATTCGACCAGTTAAAAGGAACTCAAATAGCTAAAGTAACTACCGCAGTGCCATTAACAGCAGAATTAAATGCTAAGGTATTAGCTAAGGTTAAAGAACTTACAGGAAAAGAAGTAGAAGTTCAAAACATTGTAGACGAAAACATCTTAGGAGGTTTCGTATTACGTGTTGGCGATGTGCAGTATGATGCAAGTATCGCTAACAAATTAAACAAGTTAAAAAGAGAATTTACATTAAACTAAAGATAGTTTTATCTTAAATAAACAATAAGATGGCAGAAGTTAAACCAGCTGAGATATCAGCAATCTTAAAACAACAACTTTCAGGTTTTGAAGCAGGAGCTTCATTAGACGAAGTAGGAACAGTATTAACTGTAGGTGATGGTATTGCACGTGCTTACGGACTTTCTAATGCACAATACGGTGAGTTAGTAGAGTTTGAAGGAGGATTAGAGGGTATCGTATTAAACCTTGAAGAAGATAACGTAGGTGTGGTATTATTAGGTCCTTCTAAAGAAGTAAAAGAAGGTTCTACAGTAAAACGTACAGGACGTATTGCTTCTATTAATGTAGGAGAAGGTATTGTTGGTCGTGTTGTTGATACTTTAGGTAACCCTATCGATGGTAAAGGTGCTATTGCAGGACAAACTTACCAAATGCCTTTAGAGCGTAAAGCTCCAGGTGTTGTTTTCCGTGAGCCTGTAACTGAGCCATTACAAACTGGTATCAAGTCTATCGACGCGATGATCCCTGTTGGTAGAGGACAACGTGAGTTGGTAATTGGAGACCGTCAAACTGGTAAAACTACCGTTTGTATCGATGCTATCTTAAATCAAAAAGAATTTTACGATGCTGGGAACCCAGTATACTGTATATATGTTGCTGTTGGACAAAAAGCTTCAACTGTAGCAAACATAGCTAAAACATTAGAAGAGAAAGGTGCTTTAGCTTATACAACTATCGTAGCTGCTAATGCTTCAGATCCAGCTCCAATGCAGGTTTACGCTCCTATGGCGGGTGCTGCAATTGGTGAGTACTTTAGAGATACTGGTCGTCCTGCTTTAATCGTATTCGATGATTTATCGAAACAAGCAGTTGCTTACCGTGAGGTATCTTTATTATTACGTCGTCCACCAGGACGTGAGGCGTACCCTGGAGACGTTTTCTACTTACACTCTCGTTTATTAGAGCGTTCTGCTAAAATCATCAACGATGATGAGATCGCAAAAGGAATGAACGACTTACCAGATTCATTAAAATCTGTTGTAAAAGGTGGTGGTTCGTTAACAGCTTTACCAATCATTGAAACTCAAGCAGGTGACGTATCGGCTTATATTCCAACAAACGTAATTTCTATTACAGACGGACAGATTTTCTTAGATGGTGATTTATTTAACTCTGGTGTACGTCCTGCAATTAACGTAGGTATTTCTGTATCTCGTGTTGGTGGTAACGCACAGATTAAATCAATGAAAAAAGTATCTGGTACTTTAAAATTAGACCAGGCTCAATTCCGTGAGTTAGAAGCATTCGCGAAATTCGGTTCAGATTTAGATGCTGTTACTTTAAACGTAATTGAGAAAGGTAAGCGTAACGTTGAGATCTTAAAGCAAGCTCAAAACGATCCATTTACTGTTGAAGATCAGGTTGCAATTATCTACGCTGGTTCTAAAAACTTATTAAAAGACGTTCCTGTAGAAAAAGTAAAAGAATTCGAAAGAGATTACTTAGAATTCTTAAGAGCAAAACACAGCGATGTATTAGCGACTTTAAAAGCAGGTAAATTAACTGATGAAGTTACAGATACATTAGCTACTGTAGCAAAAGAATTATCAGGAAAATATAGAGCATAATTAATATTCCTGCTTCGGCAGGAGTCTTATTTCATATTTTAAAATATGGCGAATTTAAAAGAAATACGTAACAGAATAACATCGGTATCTTCAACGATGCAGATTACCAGTGCCATGAAAATGGTATCTGCTGCAAAGTTAAAGAAGGCACAAGATGCTATTACAGCAATGCGTCCTTATGCAGATAAGTTAACTGAGCTTCTACAAAGCTTAAGTGCAACTTTAGACGAAAATACAGGAAGCAAATACTCTACACAACGTGAGGTAAACAAAGTACTTATTGTAGCTATTACTTCAAACAGAGGTTTATGTGGGGCATTTAATTCTAACATCATTAAGGCTGTAAATAGATTAACTACTGAGACGTATGCTAATCAGGAAGTATCTTATTTAGTTATTGGTAAAAAAGCAAATGACGCTTTTAAGAAGACCAATAAAATTATTGCTAATAAGAGTGCAATCTTTGATGACTTAACTTTTGATAATGTTGCTGAAGTAGCCCAAATGTTAATGGATAAGTTTGTTGCCGGGGAGTTCGATAAAATTGAAATCGTATACAACAAATTTAAAAATGCTGCGACTCAGGAAGTAATGACTGAGCAGTTTTTACCAATCGTTCCAGTTTCAACTGAAGCGAATGTAAACTTAGATTATATTTTCGAACCTTCGAAAGTTGAAATCGTTGAAGCATTAATTCCTAAGTCATTAAAAACGCAACTGTATAAAGGTATTAGAGATTCTTATGCTTCTGAGCACGGTGCCCGTATGACGGCTATGCACAAAGCAACAGATAATGCTAAAGAATTAAGAGATCAGCTTAAATTAACTTACAACAAAGCACGTCAGGCTGCTATTACCAATGAAATCCTTGAGATCGTTGGTGGAGCCGAGGCTTTAAATAGCTAAGTTTCGATTTAGATTTCTTAAAATCATAATATTTAAAACCTCTCAAATTTTGAGAGGTTTTTTTATGCGCTAATAAATTATCTTGGTAGGGGACAAGACCACGAGGAATTTAAGGGAATAAAGTTTGATTTCGATGTATATCTCGGAGCATTTTTTAAATCTCGATTATCGAGTAAAGTGCTAAAACTATATTAAAAGCTTTAGGAAGGCTTAAGGTTTTCATAATTTTCGGGAATATTAAAACTCAATCAATGAAAAAACTATTAATCATCCTGTTATGTCTGCAAGCATTCGGATGTAAAACATCTCAACAAGAAAGTCAGTCAACAGAGCGGCAAATTTTCGACCAAATTATTTTCTATAATGGCTACGGAAAAACGGTTGATGAACCAGTTGATGAATATGTTATAAGACTAAAGAATTCTAGCTATGTAAAACAACTTACTGAAGACGATTTAAATGCCATTAGCGACAGGTTGAATCTTCAAGTCACCCTTCATGCCAGATGTGATAATTATGACCGTTTAGGTCACGTTGCGCTTAATTTTGTAAAAAAGGGAAAGCCTTATGTCGAAAAAAATGTGGTTATATCACAGGAAATAGCACGTTTCGTTACTCCCTTTATGAATAAAAATAAGATGCCTAATAGTGTCGATTATTTGTATGAAATAAACAACATAGGACGCTTGTTAAACAATAAGGAACTTCGAAAAACCTACGATTTCTGGATTCAGTTTGATTTGTTTGGCACGCCGGATGCTGCACAAAAACAGGTTGAAGGTTGCGAAGGTCGCGGTGATGTTTATGGAGGAAGTATTAAGCTTATTTCTTCATCTAAGCCATATTCGAACAAAGTTGACAAATTAGTACACTTATATTCTCGTGATAAGCTTGATAATTATAAACATACCAATGTTGAAGGGGAAACGATTAAGTTTAATGAGTTTGTTTTAGACAGGCCATTAAAAAATGCTAGATTGTATGTTATAACCTCAAATCATGGTGCTAATAAAGGAGGTGAAGAATACATTCGTCGTGAGCATGTGGTGTATTTTGACGGAGAAGAGATAGCTAAATATACACCGGGTGGTGAAAGCTGCGAAGAGTATCGTGTTCTAAATACACAGAGTAACGGTATATATGGTAAAAAAACTAAGAAACCAGAAGACTGGGCACGTTGGAACAATTGGTGCCCAGGGAATAAAATTCCCATTAGAATTTATGATTTAGGTGATTTGAAAACTGGAAAACATCAGTTTAAAATGGACGTACCAGAGGCCGAATTTAAAGATCAAAAAGGATATATTCCTTTAACGGCGTATATTCAAGGGGAAGAATAGTAAATTTCAAAAGCCTCATATTGTTATTAGGCTTGTTTATGGCATCAATTTTGAAAATACTTATTTAAATAACAGTAAAATTGAAATCAAATGAATGCTTTAAAACATATAATATACCCTATTATGTCGATGCTATTAGCTTTAAGTTTATATCAATGTGCAGGAGCTAAGCAATCTGAATTAATGAAACCTTTAGATATTGAAGCCGTTTATTATAAAGAATTAGATTCTATAAATAGGGAAATATATGTTGTTGTTAAATTGAATTCTATTCCATTAGACCATATGTATTTTCATGGGAAAAAAATTAGTTTAAGTAAGCAAAATGATATTTTGTATTCGGGTGTTTATCAAAAGAAAGAGTTGGTAAAAGAAGATTTTATTATGAGTGATAAACCTTTTGCTTAATATGGGAATAAGCTACCTGTTTTAACAGAAAAAATACCTTTCATTTTAAAAGAAAATGAATGTATGATTGGTTATAAACTAGATGATGAGTACCAGTATTTTAAGTATTCGAAAGTGATACGTAAATAGAATTTATAACAAATTAAGCTTCAAACAGGTTTCTTTGGTTTGCGTTGGGTAAAAGCGTATTTTTAGCCATAAATTTTAAGGATTGGGTACATTAAAAAGATTTTTTAAAGACACCATTATTTACGGGATTGCAGCTATCCTGCCAAGGGCTATAAATATTTTTTTAGTACGCCTACATACAGATGTGTTTGGTGCAGAAAAATATGCAATAAACACAGACTATTATGTATATGCAGCTTATTTAAATGCCATACTTACTTATGGACTAGAGACTGCTTTTTTTAGATTTTTTAGCAAGGAAAAGGAAAAAGGAAAGGTTGTCTCTACATCTTTTATATCCCTTTTAATAACAACATGTTTATTTTTAGTTGTTGCTTTATTCTTTGCAGATAACATTGCCAGTATCTTTGGTTTTGAAAGCATTTTGCACGTAAAAATATTAATCTGGACTGTTTTTTTTGATACAATTGTTGTTATACCATTTGCTTATTTGAGAGTAACAAATCAGCCCATAAAATTTACGGGTATTAAGATTTTTAATATTTCTGTATTTGCGATTTTAAATGTTCTGTTTTTGTGGATTATACCAAATGGAATATTATCAGAAGACATTTTACCTAAAATATTGCATTTCTATGAAGCCGGTCAACCTCAGGTTATTTATATCTTCTTAGCAAATGTTATTGCGAGTTTTTTCACGTTCGTATTACTGATTCCTATTTTATTTAAAATGAAATGGACTTTAAACCCTGAAATTTTAAAAAAACTTTTAATGTATGGACTTCCTATTATGGTTGGCAGTTTAGCTTATGTAACTAATGAAAATGTAGATAAGTTGTTTTTAGGGGATTTAATAGGTAAGAAGGAAATGGGTATTTATGCAGCTTGTTACAAATTGGGCGTATTTATGACGCTTTATATTTTTGCTTTTCGCTTAGGAGCAGAGCCTTTCTTTTTTAATCATGCGAAAGAGGTTAATGCAAAAGAAAATTATGCCACAATACTTAAATGGTTTACCATTTTGGGAGCTATTTTTATGCTGATTGTGGTTTGTTATATCGATTTATTCTCTAGTATTTTATTAGGTCAAAAAGAATATTTTGAAGCGCTGAGTATTGTCCCCATTATTTTATTGGCCAACCTGTGTTTAGGTATATACAATAATTTAGCAATATGGTACAAACTTACCGATAGAACTAGTTATGGTATGTATATTTCAATATTAGGGGCAATAATTACTGTTGTTTTTAATTTGACTATGATTCCAAAAATTGGGTTTATGGCATCAGCTTGGGCAACATTAGCGGCTTATGGAACCATGATGTTAATATCATATTTTATAGGGAAAAAATATTACCCTGTACCTTATGATTTAAAACGTATAGGTGGTTATCTGATTTTGTCAACTTTAATAAGTTTTATTTCTTTTCAACAAGGATTAAGGGGCGATTATTTAATAAATACAGGCCTAGTTTTAGTATTTTTGACCATCATTTATATTTCAGAGAAAAAACAAATCAAACAGCTTTTAAAAAGATAATATGCAAATTAAAATCATCAATAAATCCAGTCACGACTTACCTAACTACGAAACGATTGCTTCCGCAGGTATGGATTTACGAGCTAATTTATCAGAACCACGAATTTTAAAACCATTAGAACGTAGTATTGTTGGTACGGGGTTATTCATAGAATTACCAATTGGTTATGAAGCTCAGGTACGCCCAAGAAGTGGTCTCGCAGCAAAAAAAGGAATAACTGTTTTAAATGCTCCGGGAACTGTAGATGCCGATTATAGAGGAGAAGTGGGAGTAATTTTAGTCAACTTGTCTAACGAGGAGTTTGTAATTAATAATGGCGAGCGTATTGCTCAGTTAGTTATTGCTAAACACGAACGTGCAGAGTGGGTTGAAGTTGAAGCTTTATCAGAAACCGATAGAGGAGAAGGTGGTTTTGGAAGCACCGGTGTAAAATAAATAGTATAATGAAAAAAGATACCCGTTTTCGCGGGCAGTGATATGAAAATTATAGTACCCATGGCAGGTCGAGGTTCTCGTCTGCGTCCACATAGTTTAACAGTACCTAAACCGTTAATTCCTGTTGCTGGTCAGCCTATTGTTCACCGATTGGTTAAAGACATCGCAAAGGTGTTAAAGCAACCAATTGAAGAAGTGGCTTTTGTATTAGGAGATCCGGCTTGGTTTGGTGACGACGTTGTAGAAAGTTTAGAAGCACTTGCCCAAAGTTTAGGAGCTAAAGCATCTATTTATCGTCAGGATTTACCTTTAGGTACGGGGCACGCCATTATGTGTGCCAAAGAGTCGCTTTCAGGTCCGGCAGTAATTGCCTATGCCGATACGTTAATTCGTGCTGAATTTGATTTGGACCCAACTGCAGATAGTGTTATTTGGACTAAAGAAGTTGAAAATCCAGAGGCTTACGGCGTAGTAAAACTTAATGATAAACAAGAGATTGTTGAGTTGGTTGAGAAACCACAAACCTTTGTGAGTAATCAGGCGGTAATTGGTATTTATTACTTTAAAGATGTAGCTATATTAAAAGATAAATTACAGGAAGTTTTAGATGAAAACGTAACCAATGGTGGTGAGTACCAGATAAACGATGGTATTAAACGCATGATGGCAGACGGCAAAATATTTAAAACAGGAACGGTTGATGAATGGATGGACTGCGGAAACAAAGCCATAACCGTCGAAACCAATGGTAAAATGCTTCAGTTTTTAAAAGCCGATGGCGATGAGCAAATGGTAGCATCATCAGTAAAATTAGAAAATGCAGAAATTATAGAACCGTGTTTTATTGGTGAGAACGTTATCATTACAGATTCTATTATCGGTCCTAATGTATCTATAGGGAACGATTGTATTGTAGATAATTCAATTATTAAAAATAGCTTAATACAAAACCATACAAGCATAAAAAATGCTAATTTAGATGAAGCTATGATAGGTAACCATGTAAAATATAATGGTAACTTTACAAGTGTGAGTATTGGTGATTATGCCGTTTTGGAATAGAACTAAAAGATAATTGTAGCCGGATAAAAATGTATATTGTGTTGTATTCGTTTGAAGTTAAGCAAGATCAGGAAGCTGAATTTATAACAGCCTGGACTAACTTAACCAATTTAATTTACGAGTACGAAGGTAGTTTAGGTTCAAAATTACATAAAGGTGAAGGGCAGTCATTTATTGCTTATGCACAGTGGCCAAGTCAGGAAAAATTTGAACAAGCAGGAGATAATCTGCCTGAAGAAGCAAATAAATATCGTGATACCATGCGAGCCTCTTGTGAAAAAATAGAGGTGTTGCAAAAAATGGAAGTGGTTAAAGATGTATTAAAACAAACCCCCAATGTCTAAATTCATAAAGAACATACGATTCGTTATATGTATCTTCGGAATAGCGATATTACCGCAGGTGCATTACGCCCAGGTCGATTTTAATAAACGACCCGATGACGATTTGGGGAATGTTGAAGATAAATTTCAGGAAAACTTCTATGAAGCTTTAAAGCAAAAGAGCATTGAGAATTACGATCGATCTGTAGAGGCTTTATTGAAGTGTGTTGAATTAGATAATTCAGTGCCGGTGTTGTATTTTGAGCTGGGGAAGAATTACATGCAGCTTAAAAATTTTGGCGCAGCCGAAGATGCTTTTAAAAAAGCAGTAAGTAAAGCACCTGATAACGAATGGTTTTTAGATGAGTTATATGGATATTATATAGTTCAAAATGATTATGATAAAGCCATAAAGACGGTAAAGCAACTGGTTAGATTTCACACCGATTACAAAGAAGATTTAGCCTCGTTGTATGTTAGAAATAAAGACTATAAAGAAGCCCTTAAAATTCTTGATGAACTGGACGCAGAACTTGGTATTTCGGCACGTCGTGATGTGATGCGTAATCAAATTTATAGTGCGACCGGGAAAAAGAACGATCAGATAAAGAATTTAGAAGCTCGTGTTGAAAATAACCCTGATCGCGAAGCAGATTATCTGGCGTTAATCTTCCGCTACAGCGAAAACAACGAAAAGGAAAAAGCTTTTGAAACCGCAAAGGAACTTCTTAAAGTGAATCCGAATTCGCAATTGGTACATCTGGCTTTGTACAAGTTTTATTTAGATGATAATAATGCTGAAAAGGCCATTGAATCCATGAAAATTGTGGTGAAAAGCAGCGAGATAAAACCGGAAGCCAAATTAAAAGTTTTAACCGATTTTGTTCAGTTTGTAGGTGAGCATCCCGAATATGAGGACGACTTGGTTGAAGCTACTGCACTGGTAGGCGATACCAACAATAGTAAAACACTTGCCGAACTGGGGCAGTATTATTTATCTAAAAATGATAAGGCTAAGGCTTTAGAATATTTTGAAGCCTCTTTAAAAATAAATTCAGAAAACTTTAATGTTCTTCGTAATACGTTGTTACTTTATATAGATTTGCAACAGTATGCCAAGGCAGAACAAAAAAGTAGCGAGGTACTTTTAAAATACCCATCACAGCCCTTGTTTTATTTAGTAAATGGTGTGGCTTTAAATGAATTAAACCAGCCTAAAAAGGCGGTTAATAGTTTAGAAATGGGATTAGATTATATTATTGATGACTCTAAAATGGAGCACGATTTTTATAGTCAGTTAAGTAAAGCTTATACCTTGTTAAACAATACCGCTAAGGCAAAAACGTTTAGTGATAAAGCAAAACAATTAGAAACCTCGAATTAAATGAACAAACTTAAATACATCGTCTTAGCCCTGGCCCTGGGTTTGATGTTTAATTGTAAGTCTTCAAAACGTGTTACTGGTAACGATGCCAATTTAAGGCTTTCAACGCGCCAGCTAATTAAAGAAAATGCCAAGCAGGTTGCTAATTTTAAAACCATTCAGTCTAAGCTTAAAATCAATTATCAGGAAGGCGATAAGTCGCAGACGTATTCGGTGAGTTTCCGAGCAGAAAAGGATAAGGCGATTTGGATGAGCGCAGCGTTTTCTGTGGTTAAAGTATTAATAACTCCTGAAAAAGTGAGTTTCTATAATAAGTTGGATAACACTTATTTTGAAGGCGATTTCACCTATTTAAGTAATTTATTAGGAACCGAATTAGATTTCCAAAAAGTTCAGAATTTACTTTACGGTGAGACTATTTACAACCTGTTTGATAGTGACTATACTTCGCAAGTTGATGATAATATGTATGTGGTTCAACCAAAAAATCAGCGCGAACTTTTCGAAATTTTCTTCTTGTTAGATCCTGTGAAATTCAAGGTGCAATCGCAACAAATATCGCAACCAAAAGCATTCAGACACTTACAAATAGATTATTTATCTTATCAGAATATAGGTAAACAATTACTTCCGGAAAACATAAAAGTGATTGCTGTTGAGGCTAATGAAGAGTTAATTGTTAATCTGGAATTTAGAAATGTAAGTCTGAACGAAGATTTAAAATTTCCGTTTAAAATACCATCTGGTTTTAAAGAAATTCAACTTTAATGAGCTACAAAAGGTCTGCATATAAACTGTTTTTTATTCTTGCTTTAACTTTAAGCAGTACACTGGTATGGGCACAAAGCAACAAACAAAAGGAACTGGAAACACGCAGACAGGAGTTACGTCGTGAAATTCAAAAAATCAATCAGCTTCGCGCTGAAAATAAGTCTAAAGAGAAGTCGGAGTTATCGTTAATTGAAGGCTTTAATTATAAAATTAATGTGCTCGACAATTTAATTAAGGTTACCAATCAGCAGGCGAATTATTTAACACGTCAAATTAATACAAATCAGAAAAAAATTACTGATTTACGAGATGAATTAAAGGTGTTGAAGGAAGATTATGCTGCCATGATAGTTAAGTCTTATAAAAGTAAAAATCAGCAAAGTCGCATCATGTTTTTACTGTCTTCAAATAATTTTAAACAGGCGTATAAACGCTTGCAATATATGAAGCAGTATGCCGATCATCAAAAGCAACAGGGAGAAACCATAAAGTTAAAAACGGTAGAACTCCAGGAAACAAACACCAAGTTGTTAGCGCAACAGGAAGAAAAGAAAAAGTTGATTGCGGAGAATAAGGAAGTTCAGCGTTCGCTTGAAGCTGAAAGAAAGCAGCACCACGAGCTTATGAAAATCATAAAGAGTAACTTAAATCTTTATGCCGCTCAAATAAAAAAGAAGCAACAGGAAGCCGATAGAATTGACGCAGAAATAGATCGTATTATTAAAGAAGCTATTGCGAAATCTAACAAAAAAGCGGGTAAGCCTACCACATCATCCAGTTTTGCGCTTACAGCTGAAGAAAAGGTGCTTGCAGCAAGTTTTGTGTCGAATAGAGGTAAGTTGCCATGGCCGGTTGAAAAAGGCTATGTAACGCTTCGTTATGGTTCACAGCCACACCCTTTAGATAAATCGTTAACTATTAAGAGCAACGGTGTGCGTATTGCTACTGAAAAGGGCTCTGAAGTACGAGCTATTTTTAATGGAGAAGTAATCGCTATTGTTACCATGAAAAACGTAAATCCAATTGTTATGGTGAAGCATGGTAATTATATTTCGGCGTATAAAAATTTAGGAAAAGTTTACGTAAAGACAGGTGATAAAGTATCTACAAAACAATCTATAGGTCAGGTATTTACCAATCCAAGTAATGGAGAGAGTATTTTAACCTTTTCAATTTTAAAAGGAACAAGTACTGAAAACCCGGCATCGTGGATTTATAAAATGTAAAATCCCGACTGAAGTCAGGATTTTATAATATATGTTTTAGTTCATAGAAGCATTATTCTTCCATAAAGAAGGCTTTTAACTCAGTAGCTTCACTTGGTTTCATTTTACCTGAAAGTAATAAGCTTAATTGTTTACGACGTAAAGCGGCATCGTAACGCGCTTTTTCTAATTCCGTTTCTGGTAATAATTCAGGAATTCTAACTGGGCGTCCGGTTTCATCTACAGCAACAAACGTGTAAATACCTTCGTTAGCTTTAGTGCGATCTCCCGACTGACGATCTTCAATCCATGCATCGATAAATACTTCCATAGAAGTTGTGAAAGCACGAGAAACTTTAGCTTCTACAGTAACAACACTATCTAATGGAACGGCTTTATTAAATGCCACATGATTAACCGAGGCTGTTACTACAAAACGAGCACTATGGCGTCTGGCAGCAATAGCCGCACAACGATCCATACGCGCCAATAATTCACCTCCAAACAAATTGTTTAAGGGGTTGGTTTCACCGGGTAAAACCAGGTCGGTCATGATTGTTTTCGATTCTTCAGGAGTCTTTCCCTTCATTGCGTTTAGTTTAATTTTGCCGCAAAGGTAAAAGGATTTTAGAAATCAGAAGGAATTAAAAAGTTAAAGAATGCTTAATCTAAGACTCTTACATCTAACCAGGCATCTTTATTATGCTCAGATTTAATAGTTCTTAAAGCTTTTAAAGCTTCAAGTCTGTCTTCATAACTGGCATAAACCACTTCGTGTAAACCAAAACGGTTAACACCAATTTTACGAGCACTAAACCCTAAAGCTTTTAATTCGGCTATTTTAGCATCGCAGTTGTCTTCAACTCTAAAAGCACCCGCAACAATATGGTATTTACCGGTTTGCTTAGTGACTTTTAAGTTAGCTGCCGGAAGCGGATTTAAACTAAAAGTTGCCTGTTGTATTTTGTTGTCTAATTGTTGAGCTGCTTCTTGTTGAGCGATTTGATTGTGTTGCTCAATTTCATTCACATACATGTTTGAAGCTACGTAACCACCAAGTGTTAAGGCTATAACGGCAATAGCAGCATACTTAAAGTAAGGTCTGTTCTTACGTTTTTCAGAACTAATGGTTAATGGAATAACTTTTTCAACGGCTTCAATTTGTTCTTTATAAACCTCACGAGTAACAGATGGTGAAACAAATTGCGATAAACCAAAAGCATCGGTTAAGTAGTTAACCTGATACGATGGTTCGAACATCATTTTGCTTTCACTATTAAAAACAAGTGTTCCAATGTTTTTAAAGTTAAGCGTTTCGCCTTGTGTTAAGTTTGCTTTTAAAACGTTTACACGTTTCGCAATTTTCTTGTTTGCAGCTTCGAAAGAAATCTGCTCTACATCGGCAATATAATGCGCTAATAAGCCGTCATTTTTTTGAATTTGCTCATTAAACGATAAGATTTTCTTTGGCGGAAAAAACGCATTCGAAGTTTCATCTATCGTTGCAGATACGCGTTGTGTTAAAAATGAACCAAATTCAGGAACGGTAACACATTCATATCTATATAGTAAATCGCTTATGTAAGTTTCTAATTGCATATTAACAAAGTTAAAAAATTATGCTTTCGATGAAAATTTACTTCTATATTTTTTTTAAGAGTACGAAAATTCTTTTATTGTAGTTTGAAAATCAGAAGTATACTATGAACGAACATCAGTTGTTGTACACCTTGGCTTTGCAGCATGTACCGAATATTGGCGATATAATTGCCAAACGACTGATTGCGCATTGTGGTAGTGCAGAGGCGGTTTTAAAGGAAAAGCAACAGTATTTACTTAAAATTGATGGTGTTGGTACAGTAACTTTAAAGCATTTGTTTGAAGTTGAACATTTAAAAGCTGCTGAAGAAGAGCTGAAGTTTATAGAGGAGAATCAAATCAAAGTATCCTACTTTGAAGAAGAGGAATATCCAACCAGATTAAAGCATTGTATTGATGCACCTATTTTGTTATTTGAAACGGGTAATATCAATTTGAAACAGCAACGGGTAATTAGCATTGTTGGAACCCGAAAAATAACCACCAACGGTATTGCCTTTTGCGAACAATTGATTGAACAATTAACTGTTTATAATCCGGTAATTGTTTCCGGATTTGCCTACGGCACCGACATTACGGCACATAAGGTGGCTTTAAAACATAATCTGCAAACTATTGGCTGCTTAGCGCACGGTTTAAATCAGATTTATCCTAAAGTTCATAAAAAATATATGGTTGAGGTCGAACAAAACGGTGGGTTTTTCACTGATTTTTGGAGTAGCGATGCCTTCGATAGAAATAACTTTTTAAAGCGGAATCGGATTATTGCCGGATTAAGCGAGGCGACTATTGTTATAGAATCCGCAGAGAAGGGCGGGAGTCTGGTAACCGCGGATATAGCCAATTCCTACAACCGTGATGTTTTTGCCGTACCCGGACGAACAACCGATATACAAAGCGTGGGCTGTAATAATTTAATAAAGAAGCAGCAAGCGCATATGTTATCTACACCTTTAGATGTGCCCTATATACTTAACTGGCAATTGGAAGAAGAAACTAAACCGGTAATTCAAAAGCAATTATTCGTAGAACTAGATGAAACAGAAAAAGTAATATATAATTGTCTGAAAGCTGAAGATAAACAACAGCTAGATATGATTGCAATTAACTGTAATTTACCCATTTTTAAGGTCGCCAGTATTTTATTGAATATGGAGTTAAAAGGTGTTGTGAGACCACTACCCGGAAAGCTTTTCGAACTTATCTAATAATTTATTTTCGCAACCCAAAGTCCTTTAAAATAATCTTCTTGAGAGAGTTTTTCCTTTTCAATGAAAATTGGGTAAGGATTAGAGTTGCTTTGTATATAAACGTAATACCAATTGTTTTCAGGGTTTATATAGTAATTGGGACGATATCCTTTTTCATTTAAAAAAGTTATCCAGTTGGTGGTATGAATTTTATTTTTGAATACGTTAGTCACCAGATAATACCCTTTTTCCAAATTTGGCACAGTCACTGGAGTTGAGGCATTAATCTTTTTATCAATTTCCAATTTTTTAGCTTCCGATATATCAGTCGAATATGTAAGTGTTTCTGGTGTTTCAGAAATTGTGTTTTCACTGATATTAGAGCTAACCGTATCGAACGTATTTATAGGTGTGTTTTCGGTAGAAGCAATAAAATTGTTTTGTTTTGATAGGTAATAATCCGTGCTGATTTCAGTTTCAAAAGCAATAAAAAACGGATAATAACGATCGACTTTTGTTGAAAGTTGAATGGCTGTTTCTGTACTATTAGGTTTTAAAATAGCGTTGTTTTCGTTTGGGACATCTATTTTTACTAAATCGAAACCAAGTGTGTTTGTACTATTCGGATTTCTTGAAATATCCGTTTCAGAATTGATTGTAATACTGCTGTTAAAAAAGTTATTCTCTTCACGGTCGTTACTTTTTAGATTAATAAAGTTATTGGAGTCCGAATCCAAAATGGCGCAGTAATCCGACGTAATACGTCGGTCGCCCTCAAGAGTTGCGATAGATAAACTCGTTTTTATATTACCTTTTGCAGGTGTTTTAAAGTTGTTAAAGTAAATAGTAGCAGGGTCGCTTTCTACTCCAATAAGTCCATTATAAGTAGTAAAGTATTTCGGCGTTTCGGTTTCAGATTTATAAATTACATAAAGCAACCAGCCTCCCGATGAACCGCCTGAAATATACCCTTGGGCAGCCTTTATATTGGCGACCGTGTATGTGCCGTTTACCTGAGAAGTTTCTTGTAGTAATTTGGTAACATCGGCATAGCAAACATAAGGCGTATTGTATTTAAAAATGTCTTGTTCGTAACTATCGAAAATAATCCCTCCCGTTATTGGAAGATAAGTATTTGAAGTCGGTGTTTTTAGTAAAACAGAATTAATGTTTTGGTCCCTATTAGGATCTCCCTGGTAAATGATTTCGTGATTCGATTTTTTCTTTTCTCCAAATTCAAAGGGATAGGTTGCACTCCAATACAAAGCCGCATAGGCTATTTTAGAGTTTTTTTCGAAAAGTAAATCGGCACTACTCGAACTAAACGTTGTACTATCTTGGTCAATATCTATATAGACAAGACTAAAGCTATCGTTAATTTCTGTTGTATCGTGATAGGGATTTTGAGCGTCGACACCCAAAATGGTATTGCCTGTAAGAGCCGAATTTCCTTTTAAGTAAAATTGTTTGTTGGGATGAAACTCCAGCCCAACCTGAGAAAAGATGAGGTTGCCACAAAAAAGGATTGCTATTTTTAGACAGATAAGTTGTTTCATCCATCTAAAAATAGCAATTATATTTAATATCCTACTTTTTTGCGAACCTTATTTAGTACTTTATCAGCAACTTGTTTTGCTTTTTCAGCACCTAAAGCCAAAGCTTTGTCTAGTTCGTTAAGGTTGTTCATGTAATAATTGTAACGTTCGCGTTCTGTGGCAAACTTTTCAACGATTAATTCAAATAACGCTTGTTTAGCATGACCGTAACCGTAATTACCATTTTCGTAGTTGGCTTTCATGGTTGCTATTTGCTCGTCGTTTGCCAATAAATTATACAGAGCGAAACAGTTACAGGTCGACCAGTCTTTTGGTTCTTCCAAAGGTGTGCTATCGGTTTTAATAGCCATAATTTGCTTGCGAAGCTTCTTATCGGTTTCAAAAATATTGATGAAGTTATTGCGAGATTTACTCATTTTTTCTCCATCGGTACCAGGAATAAGCATGGTGTTTTCCTGAATTTTTCCTTCAGGCAACACAAAAACGTCTCCCATTTTAGCATGAAAACGCGACGCCACATCACGCGTCATTTCAATATGTTGTAACTGGTCTTTTCCAACCGGAATAATCTCGGCATCATAAAGTAAAATATCGGCAGCCATTAACATCGGGTATGTAAACAACCCTGAGTTTACATCTTCTAAACGGTCGGCTTTATCTTTAAAACTGTGTGCTAATGTTAAACGTTGGTAAGGGAAAAAGCAGCTTAAATACCATGATAACTCGGTTACCTGAGGAATATCGCTTTGTCTGTAAAAAACCGTTTTTTCAATATCAAGACCAAAGGCAAGCCAGGTTGCAGCTACAGAATAAGTGTTGTAACGTAATTCTTCAGCATCTTTAATTTGCGTTAAAGTGTGCAAATTAGCGATAAATAAAAAGGAATCATTTTCAGGTTGTTCAGCCATTTTAATAGCTGGAATTATTGCTCCTAAAATGTTTCCTAAATGTGGTGTTCCTGTACTTTGTATACCTGTTAATACTCTAGCCATAATTGTTATTTCCGCTATGGCGGAAATGGTTTAAATTAAACGAAAGAGCAAATGTAATTATACTTAGTAACATAAAAAAGCAATTCTGAATCGCCCTTTTAGCTAAACGAAAATATTATCTAATTTTAAATCAAACAGAAAACCTGTTGCCAATTTTTTAAAAATTAACCAGCATTAAATAGAATCAATTTAATAGTCTATTTTTGTTTGTATGAGAGTCTTTAAATATCTGTTCTGGATTTTATACCGCATTTGGTTTTATGTGCTTGTGGCATTGCCTATTGTGTTGTTGTTTCCATTGCTTTTTGTTTCAATTTTAAAGGAAAAATGGTATCCATTCTTTTTTAAACTGGCTCGAATCTGGGCGAAGTTTATATTGATAGGTATGGGCTTTTATTTTAAGATTGAACGAGAAGAAACTCCTGAATATGGCAAAAGTTATATGTTGATAGCGAATCATACGTCCATGGCAGATATTATGCTCATGCTGGTAACGGTGAGTAATCCGTTTGTGTTTGTAGGTAAGAAAGAATTGGCTAATATCCCTCTATTCGGGTTTTTCTATAAGCGTACCTGTATTCTGGTAGATCGCAGTTCGGCAAAAAGCAGACAAGCAGTATTTTTAAGAGCGCAACGTCGTTTAAAATCCGGATTAAGTATTTGTATTTTTCCTGAAGGTGGTGTTCCGAATGAAGACATTCTGCTCGATGAGTTTAAAGATGGTGCTTTTCGTTTGGCTATTAACCATGATATTCCGGTGGTGCCCATAACCTTTGCCGATAATAAGAAGCGCTTTTCGTATACCTTTTTTAGTGGAGGACCAGGTGTTATGCGTGTTAAGATTCACGCCTTTTTACCAACCAATCATTTGAATATAGAGCATACCAAAAGCCTTAATGAAACATCAAGATCTATTATCCTTAATCAGTTGAAAAGTTTCGGGTGAAAAGTTTAATTATTAAAATGTAAAAGGCTGCTCTGGGCACGGAGCAGCCTTTGTATGATATTGATTTAGGGCACATTAAAATCAATATCCAGATTTAACCAAAAAATCTAAAATTTAATCGAGAATCCACTGTAAACTCCTATAAAATAAGGTTTGAAATCTCCGGAGGTATTCTCGAATGTGTTAATCTGGTACTTGAACATAGGTTCTAAGTTCAGGTCTAATTTTTTAGTGACTTTATAATTTAGTCCCAATCCGAAATTGGCACTGTAACTTACATTGTTTATGTTTACTGCCTCGCCAATATAGGTTTTTGAACCATTAACAGGTTGAGAGTAGACTTCATTGTTATTTAAAAATAGTGAGCTAAATCCTCCAATAACGTTTATGCCTAGTTTTTTATTGGTAATGGCATATTCAATTTCTAAAGGCACTTCAATAAACCCAAAAGATTGGTTTAAAGAGGTGTTGAAACTTTTAAAAGTTTCTGGAGCTTTACTGGCTTCGGCAATATTATTTGAACTAATTACCGCAATAGTACTTTCGCTAGCTTTAGAGCCGCCCGTACTAATGTTTTTCATACTGTTGGAACTGCTGCTAAAAGCCGCAGATTCGTAAACGACAACATCATTCGTATTGTAGCCTAAATTAACACGGTTAATCCCTGAGCGAATACTTATTTTATCGTTAAGTGCATAACTGGCATTAATACCATAACTCATATTAACTTCTCCTGTTTTGGAGTTTTTTACAAACTGTTGATCTAATGAAGACCCTTCTCCTAAAGAATTGAAATAAACGGGTGCTACATTTGGTGCAATACTCCAGCGGTTTAATTTACTTTTATTTTCGGTTATGGCTTTGCTGTTTTCTATCGCTTCTTCAATAGTTAAATTGTTTTTTTGTTCTTCTTGAGATTTCGTTTCGGCAATAGTATTTTCTATGTGGGTTTCGCCAATATTTTGAGTGTTATTGGCGATTTGATCCTCTGTTGCTTCAATAGAATTTACAAGAGACTTGTCATTAATTAATGTGTTGGTATTGTCTTCTGAAGTATTTTGAGCAATACTATTGAAAGTTGAAGTGGTATTTGAATCTCCACTTTCTGAACCTTTGTATTTAGTTAATGTAACAGAAGTGTTACTGTTTGTTTGAACAGGATTCTGAATTTCTGATTGTAGATTCTTAGTATTGTCTTCAGAATTTATAAAGTCATTGTTTTCTGAAGTGATAGTACTTTCATTATTATCTGAAGATTCTAAAGTCGAATTAGTATCCACAATTATTGGGACATCAACAGGAGTCGAGCCATCATTGAAAAACTGATTACCTAAGGTTAGTAATAGTAATAATGCTGCCGCCACACCTGCATAGCGCCACCAGATTGGAATGACTCTTTTACTTTTCTTCTGCCCAAGCTGAGATTCAATATTTCTCCATACAGCATCTTTAGGAGTCACTTCAAAGTCTTTAAAGCGTTCCTGAAATAGTCTGTCTATATGTTTTTTATCGCTCATTATTATAATGATTGTAAATTTTGTGATGCCAGATACAATTCTATAGTTTGTTTTAAAATCTGCCTGGCTCGAGCCAGATTGGATTTTGATGTACCTATGTTAATCTCCAGCATGTCTGCTATATCTTTATGCGAATAACCATCAAGAACATAAAGGTTAAAAACCAATCTATACCTGTCTGGCAATTCCTGTATAATTTGTAATAGATAGTCAATAGACACGCGGTCTTCATCAACTTCTACCTCTACATCTTCAATGTTATCGTCATGAGCAATTTCAAAAACTTTTTCTTTTCTATATTGCTGTAAAACGGTGTTTACTGTAATGCGTTTTAACCAACCTTCAAACGATCCTTTGTTTTCGTACTGATCTATTTTTCTGAAGATGGTTAAAAAAGCATCTTGTAAATTATCTTCGGCTTCGGTGTAATTACGCGAGTATTTTAAGCACAAACCAAACAGTTTACCCGAAAAGAGAGTGTACAGTTCGCTTTGTGCTTTAATGTCATTGTTCTTGCACTGTTCTATGAGTTGATTTAAACTCAAATTCGCCGAATTAGTTTATACTTACTTAGTTTTATTCTACTACTGGAACTTCAAAGGTTAAATATATGTCTTCACCATTATCATCTTCCCCCTGCCAAAATTTAAACACATAAGAACCATTGCTTGTCACGATAAAGTTAAAGGTAACATCTTCTTCAAATTCTACCAAAGGTTGACAATTATTATTGTCGTAAACCGTCATGATAGGTGCAACTGTTCTCTGGTTGTTTTCTTTAGCGTAGTATAAGTTTCTGTAAACATAACAAGACGAAGGCTTTTCGTAAGTAACCGTAATAGGGTAGGTTTCTCCCATAACAAACTCCTCCGGAATGTCTACGCTTTTTACAGGTAAAATCTCAAAGTAGTAGTTGTCGTAGTCATCGTCTGTGTTACATGAAACAAAGAGTAATAAACTTAAACTAAATAATAGTAACTTTTTCATAATAAATTAAATAACTTTTCTTTTATGCTTTTTGTTACTAAGATGCAATCCTGTTTAAAAGGTTGCGTATGGAAATAAAAAAATCCCGAATTAATCGGGATTTAAATGCTTTAAAGTTTAATTTGAAATCAAACGTTATTTTTTATTCACCTTCTGAAGCGGCTTTGGCTACAGCTCTCACTTTAACCTCTAGCTCTTCCATAAGTTCAGGGTTGTCTTTTATCAGCGATTTTACGGCATCGCGACCTTGACCAAGTTTCGTGTCTTCGTAGCTAAACCAAGAACCACTTTTCTTAATGATTTCGTTTTCTACTGCGATATCTAAAATCTCACCTACTTTACTTACACCTTCTCCGTACATGATGTCGAATTCAGCAGTTTTAAATGGAGGTGCTACTTTATTTTTAACCACCTTAACACGGGTTTTGTTACCGGCAACACTTCCGTCGGTTTCTTTAATTTGAGTTGAACGACGAATATCTAAACGAACCGATGCGTAGAATTTTAAAGCGTTACCACCAGTAGTGGTTTCCGGGTTACCAAACATAACACCAATTTTTTCACGTAACTGGTTAATGAAAATAACTGTACAGTTTGTTTTGCTGATAGATGCAGTAAGCTTTCTTAATGCCTGAGACATTAAACGGGCGTGTAATCCCATTTTAGAATCACCCATTTCACCTTCAATCTCACTCTTAGGCGTTAATGCCGCAACCGAATCTATTACAACAATATCAATAGCACCTGAGCGGATTAAGTTATCGGCGATTTCCAGAGCCTGCTCACCGTTATCTGGTTGAGAGATGATTAAGTTTTCTAAATCGACACCTAATTTTTCAGCATAAAATCTATCGAAGGCATGCTCGGCATCAATAAAAGCCGCAATTCCACCTGCTTTTTGAGCTTCTGCAATGGCATGTAATGTAAGGGTTGTTTTACCCGAAGATTCTGGTCCGTAAATTTCAATGATTCGTCCGCGAGGATATCCACCAACACCTAAAGCAATATCTAAGCCTAATGAACCCGACGGGATAGCATCAACATCTACAACTGCTTGGTCGCTCATTTTCATTACAGTACCTTTTCCGTAGGCCTTATCTAATTTGTCTAATGTAAGTTTTAGCGCTTTTAATTTCGCTTCTTTTTCGTTGCTCATTTCGTAATCTATTTTTATCTGAAATTGTACGCTAAAATACTATAACTTTTATCATCATACAATTTTATGACGCAACCTTTTTGAACATTTTGCATCTAGTAGTAAACTAGGGAAATTATTGCTATGAAATTTACCAGTGAAACATTTTAAGTAGACTAACTCGAAATGATTTGAAAAGCGCTTCATCTATACCATGAGCGCTTTTTTTATGTGCTTTGGTGTTGTGTTTAAATTGTTTACCTTTGCCGCATTAAAATATAATCTTTAACCTTAAAACATTAGTATAGCATGCAACTGTACAATAAATTAAGTGCTAAAGAGAGAGCAGAATTAATCGATCAGGCAGGGAAAAATCGATTAACGCTTTCTTTTTACCAATACGCAAAAATTCAAAATCCTCAGGAATTTAGAAATCAATTATTTATTGTCTGGGACAAATTAGAAGTCTTAGGTAGAATTTATGTCGCTCATGAAGGGATTAACGGCCAATTATCACTTCCAGCCGATCGTTTCAATGAGTTCAAAACTCATTTAGATACGATTGATTTCTTAAAAGACATCCGTTTAAATGTGGCTGTAGAACAAGACAACAAATCGTTCCTGAAACTGAAAGTTAAAGTACGTGAGAAAATTGTGGCCGACGGATTAAACGACGACACTTTCGATGTAACGAACATTGGAGTTCACTTAAAAGCGGAAGATTTCAATAGATTTATTGAAGACGAAAATACTGTATTGGTCGATATGCGTAACCATTACGAGAGTGAGATTGGTCATTTTAAAAATGCCGTAACACCAGATGTTGATACGTTTAGAGAATCGTTAGATATTATTGAAGACGATTTAAAAGAACATAAAGAAGATAAAAATCTGGTTATGTATTGTACGGGAGGTATTCGTTGTGAAAAAGCCAGTGCATACTTCAAACATAAAGGGTTTAAAAATGTTTACCAACTTGAAGGCGGTATTATTGAATACACCCGTCAGGTAAAAGAACAAAACTTAGAAAATAAGTTTTTAGGACAGAATTTCGTGTTCGACGAACGTCGTGCCGAGCGAATTAGTGACGATGTTATTGCACAGTGTCACCAATGTGGTGAGCCGTTCGATGTCCATACCAACTGTGCTAACGATGCTTGCCATTTGCTGTTTATCCAGTGTCCGAAATGTCAGGAAGAAATGGAAAACTGTTGTTCTACAACTTGTATGGAGATTAACCGTTTGCCTTATGAAGAGCAAAAGGCCATGCGTAAAGGACAAGGAAACAGTAACGATATTTTTAAAAAAGGTCGTGCCGAACACTTGCCTTATAAAAAGGATTTAAGAAACATTTTCGAGCATTTTAAACAAGAAGAAGCCTAATTAGTTATGCAAAAGATTGAATTAATGGCGCCTGCAGGGAATTTTGAATCACTGCAAGCAGCTCTGGATAATGGTGCAGATTCTGTTTATTTTGGTGTAGAGCAGCTTAATATGCGTGCCAGAGCCTCTATAAATTTTACTTTAGATGATCTGTCTGAGATTGCCGAGCGTTGTCAGGCAAAAAATGTTAGAACCTATTTAACCTTAAATACCATTATTTACGATCACGATTTATCGATTGTAAAAACGCTTATTCAAAAGGCTAAAGATGCTAATATCACAGCGGTAATTGCTATGGATCAGGCGGTCATTATGGCGGCTCGTGAGATTGGGATGGAAGTACATATTTCTACGCAAATTAATATCACCAATATAGAAACCGTAAAGTTTTACGCTATGTTTGCCGATACTATGGTATTGAGTCGTGAGCTGAGTTTACGCCAGGTGAAAAAAATTACGGAGCAAATTGAAAAGGAGCAGGTTAAAGGCCCTTCGGGAAATTTGGTTGAAATTGAAATATTTGGTCACGGAGCGCTTTGTATGGCGGTTTCAGGAAAGTGTTATTTAAGTTTACACTCACATAATTCTTCAGCAAATCGTGGTGCTTGCAAACAAAACTGCAGAAAAAAATATACGGTTATTGATCAGGAATCTGGTTTCGAAATAGAACTGGATAACGAATACATGATGTCTCCAAAAGATTTATGTACCATCGATATTTTAGATCAGGTGGCCGATGCAGGAATAAAAGTATTGAAGATTGAAGGTCGTGGACGCGCACCGGAGTATGTAGCAAATGTTATTAAATGCTACCGCGAAGCTATTGATAGCTTAGAAAATAACACCTTCGAAAAGGAGAAAGTAGTGTCTTGGATGCAAGACTTAGAAAAGGTTTACAACCGCGGATTCTGGAATGGCTATTACTTAGGACAGAAATTAGGAGAATGGAGTGTCGGATCTGGGTCGCATGCTACTCAGAAGAAAGTGTATATTGGTAAAGGACAACACTATTTTCCAAAAGCACAGATTGGAGAGTTTAAAATTGAAGCCTTCGATTTATCGGTAGGTGATACTATTTTAGTAACGGGGCCAACTACAGGAGCTAAAGAAGTTGAGGTGGCACAAATGCTGGTAAACGACGAGCAACTTGATAAAGCTTCAAAAGGCGATTTGGTTACCATTCCGTTAGGATTCAGAATACGTCCTTCAGATAAATTATACAAAATCGTAGAAAATAAAGTAGAAGCTTAATGGTTGTTGTTACCTTACAGCGAAATAAATGTATTGGGTGTAATTACTGCGTCGAGTTGGCACCCAATCAGTTTCAAATGTCGAAGAAAGATGGGAAGTCGGTGTTGTTGAAAAGTGTCGATAAGAAAGGCTTTTTCACCATTAAATCTAACGACCACATGATTTTAGAAGACTGCGAAAATGCTGCAAAAGCATGCCCGGTAAAGATAATTGATGTAAAAAATATTTAATTTTTTATCGATTTAGATAGTCTATATAATAATCTTATCTTTACCTTTTGGAAATAATATGAACATTCATTCGCAATAGTTTAAATATTAGCGAATTCAATATATAGAAATTTATGGCTTGTAACAGTTGTTCAACTGGTAAAGACGGTCAACCAAAAGGATGTAAAAATAATGGCACCTGCGGAACAGATAGTTGTAATAAATTAACGGTTTTCGATTGGTTGTCTAATATGTCTCTTCCAAGTGGTGAGAAACCGTTTGACTGGGTTGAGGTTCGCTTTAAAAACGGAAGAAAAGATTACTACAAAAATACAGAGCATTTAACGCTTAGCATTGGGGATGTTGTGGCTACACAGGCAGCAACAGGCCACGATATTGGTATGGTAACCCTTACGGGGGAATTGGTGCGTATTCAAATGAAACGTAAAAGTATTTCTGAAACACCCGACGAAGAACTTAAAATATACCGAAAAGCCAATCAAAAAGATATAGATATTTGGCAAGCTGCACGCGATCGTGAAGAGCCAATGAAGGTGAAAGCAAGACAGTTTGCAATAGATTTGAAACTGGAAATGAAAATTTCCGATATCGAGTTTCAGGGCGATGCCAGCAAAGCAACGTTTTACTATACAGCCGAAGAGCGTGTCGATTTCCGTGAGTTAATTAAAGTATTTGCTCGAGAGTTTAAAACACGTATCGAGATGAAACAGGTAGGGTTCCGTCAGGAAGCTGCCCGACTAGGAGGCATTGGGTCTTGTGGTCGTGAGCTGTGTTGTTCGACCTGGTTAACCGATTTCCGTTCGGTAAGTACTTCGGCAGCACGCTATCAGCAATTGTCATTAAATCCTCAAAAATTAGCCGGACAATGTGGTAAATTGAAGTGTTGTTTAAATTACGAGTTAGACACGTACTTAGATGCGCTTAAAGATTTTCCTAAATCTGAAATAAAACTACAAACCGAAAAAGGCGTTGCCATTTGCCAGAAAACCGATATTTTTAAAGGTCACATGTGGTATGCTTATGAAGGAGAATGGATTAACTGGCATAAGATAACTGCCGATCAGGCGAATGAAATTATTGCTTTAAATAAGAAGAATAAAAAGGTGGCAAGCCTTGAAGAATATGCTTCAGATCTTATTGAAGATACTAAAACTGAGTTTGAAAACGTTGTAGGTCAGGATAGTTTAACACGATTCGATAGTCCAAAACCTAATAAAAAACGTAAAAATAGTAGAAATAAGAATAACCGAAATCAGAATTCGAAAGCCAAAGGCGGAGCAAATAGTAATGTAACAGAAACAAAACCTTCTGCGCCAGCGTCTGATAAAGGAGCGAATAATAATACCAGAACAAGAGCCAAAAATCCTAAAGCTAAAGGAACTGAAGCCGGAAATAATGTTGCAGATCCTAAAACTACTGGAGGGAATAAAAACAGAAACCGAAACAACAATCGTTCTAGAAATAAAAAGAAACCGCAGAATCAGAACCCAAATCCAAACCAAAACCAAAACCAAAGTCAAAAGAATAAGGATGTTACGAAATAATACGTTAGTATTTTTAGCGATATGTTCATTAGTATTTGTGTCTTGCGATTCAAATCGAGTTTTCGACGAGTATAAATCGGTTCCTAATAAATGGCATAAAGATTCTATAGTTAGTTTTGATATAACACCTCCAGATTCTACTAAGGCTTATAATTTGTTTGTCAACCTTAGGAATACAAATGCCTATAAATACAACAATTTGTTTTTAATTGTTGAAATGGTTTTTCCGCATGGAAAGACAATAAAAGATACCTTAGAGTACCGGATGGCCGATCCAACAGGAAAGTTGTTAGGTACTGGGGTGACCGATACAAAAGAAAATAAACTTTGGTATAAAGAAGGAGTTGTGTTTAAAGAAGCTGGTAATTATAAGGTAAATATTCAGCAAGCCATGAGAGAAAATGGTAAGGTTAATGGTGTCGTAGAGCTTGAAGGTATAACCGATGTTGGTTTTAGAATAGAACACATAAACAGTAACAACTAACTATTTCATCTATAGAATGTAATCTATAGATCCCATTCAAATCGTATTTATAAATAAAAGTACATGGCAACAAAAAAACAAGAAGCAGAACCTACAACAAACTTCTCTAAATACATACGTTGGTTTTGGATGCTATTTACCGCAGGAGTTCTGGCCGTAGTCTTTATATTTTTATTGGCATCATGGGGTGCTTTTGGCGAAATGCCCGATCATACCGTATTAGAAAACCCAAGAACGAATTTAGCAACTGAGATTATTTCTTCAGACGGACAAACTTTAGGAAAATTTTACTTTAACGATAACAGAACACCTGTTGGTTACGAAGATTTACCACAGGATTTGGTGAATGCCTTAATTGCAACTGAAGATGCGCGTTTCGAACAACATTCTGGAGTGGATGCTATTGGTACATTAAGAGCTGTAGTTAAGTTAGGAAGTGGTGGAGGAGCCAGTACCATTTCGCAGCAGTTAGCCAAACAGTTATTTCATGGTGAAGGTTCTAAAAACATTGTGGAACGTATACTTCAGAAAGTAAAAGAGTGGATTATAGCTATTCGTTTGGAGCGTCAATACACCAAAGAAGAAATTATTGCACAGTATTTTAATATTTACGATTTCTTAAACAATGCCGATGGTATTCGTAGTGCTGCCAGAATATACTTCGGTAAGGAACCAAAGGATTTAACGCTTAAAGAATCTGCCATGTTGGTGGGGATGTTTAAAAACTCGGCTTTATATAATCCGTTAAGAAATGCTGAAGGGGTAAAAAACCGAAGAAATACGGTATTATCTCAAATGGAAAAGTATGGGTATATAACTGAAACGGTTAAAGATTCACTTCAAAAAACCGAACTTGATGTAAAATACACTCCCGAATCACATCGTGAAGGTATCGCAACATATTTTAGAGGGTATCTGGACTCCTTTATGAAAGAGTGGATTAAAGACAATCCGAAACCAGATGGAACCAAATGGAATTTGTATAACGATGGATTAAAAATTTATACAACAATAGATTCCAGAATGCAGCAGTACGCCGAAGATGCAGTACAAAAGCATATGGCAAAACTTCAGAAAGAGTTTTTCCACCAGAATACACCCGATAGAAATCCTACGGCACCGTTTTTAGATTTATCAAAAGAAGAGATTGATGCGCTTTTGAGAAACTCTATGCGTCAATCAGAGCGTTGGAGACATATGAAATACGATTTAGGAAAATCTAATAAAGAGATTGAGGAATCGTTTCAAAAGCCAATTCAAATGTCGGTATTTGCATGGAAGGAAGGGAAACCTTCAGAAATTGATACGATTATGAAACCAATCGATTCTATACGTTATTATAAAACGTTTTTACGTACCGGTATGATGTCTATGGATCCGCAAACGGGTCATGTGAAAGCATGGGTTGGAGGGATGAATTATCGTCATTTCCAATACGATATGGTAAAACAAGGAAAACGTCAGGTAGGTTCAACATTCAAGCCGTTTGTTTATGCTACCGCTGTAGATCAGTTACATCTGTCTCCTTGTGACGAATTCCCGAATACACCATTCTGTATAGAAAAGGATAAATACGGGAATATAGAAGACTGGTGTCCTAAAAATTCAGATGGGAAGTATGGTGGAAATCTAACTTTGAAAAATGCGTTAGCGAATTCCGTAAATACGGTAACGGCACGTTTAATGGATAAAGTAGGGCCGGAAACCGTTATTGAGTTAGTTGATAAATTAGGAGTCGATTCTGAGATTCCTCCGGTACCATCTATCGCCTTAGGAACAGCCGATTTAAGTGTTTACGAGATGGTCGGGGCTTATTCAACTTTTGCAAATAAAGGCGTGTATACAAAGCCAGTAATGGTAACGACTATTGAAGATAAAAACGGAACTATTTTATATCAGTTTAAGCCAGAGACACGTGATGTGGTGGGTGAAGAAACCGCATATGTAACCGTAAAACTTTTAGAAGGTGTTACTCGTGGTGGTTCTGGTACCAGATTACGTGGTAACTGGGGTGTTAATAATCAGGTTTACAAGGAAGTTATTACTGGTTATCCATATGAATTTGAGAATCCAATAGCCGGTAAAACCGGAACAACACAAAACCAGAGTGACGGGTGGTTTATGGGTATGGTACCTAATTTAGTAACCGGAGTCTGGGTTGGTGGTGAAGACCGCTCGGTACACTTTAGAACCATTACTTATGGTCAGGGAGCCACCATGGCATTACCAATATGGGGTATGTATATGAAGAGTTGTTATGCCGATGAAACACTTAATATTTCTAAGGCAGATTTTGAAGCCCCTGAAAATTTATCTATTCGTGTAGATTGTGATAGTCCTGCTGATAATGATAACGTTATTCAGGAAGAAAAAGAAACACCAGATGATTTAGAATTCTAAATTGATTAAGAATCAATATTGAAAACCCGTTCATAAATTGAACGGGTTTTTTATTTCTCGATATTTTGTAGTTATCATTTTGTTATTCGTAAATTTATATTGCTAAAACTAATAATAATGATAAATAAGAAAGTAGCTAATATAAGTGAAGCTTTACAAGGGGTTACCGATAATATGACCCTTATGGTTGGTGGTTTCGGTTTAAGTGGTATTCCTGAAAACGCTATTGCCGAATTGGTTAATCTTGGAGTAAAAGGATTAACCTGTATTTCCAATAATGCCGGTGTAGATGATTTTGGTCTGGGGTTATTACTTCAAAATCGCCAGATAAAAAAAATGATTTCTTCTTATGTAGGTGAAAACGATGAGTTCGAACGTCAGATGTTATCTGGCGAATTGGAAGTAGAACTTATTCCGCAAGGGACTTTGGCAGAACGTTGCCGTGCAGCTCAGGCTGGTATTCCTGCATTTTATACGCCAGCTGGTTACGGTACAGAAGTCGCCGAAGGTAAAGAATCCCGAGAATTTAATGATAAAATGTATATCCTGGAACATGCCTTTAAAGCCGATTTCGCTTTTGTTAAAGCCTGGAAGGGGGATGCGGCAGGGAATTTAATATTTAAAGGAACCGCTCGAAATTTTAATCCGGTAATGTGCGGAGCAGCTAAAATTACGGTAGCTGAGGTTGAAGAATTAGTACCTCTCGGAGAACTGGATCCTAACCAGATTCATATTCCTGGCATATTTGTGCAACGTATTCTAAGGGGCGAACGTTACGAAAAACGAATTGAACAACGAACTGTAAGACAAAGAAGTTAATTATGTTAGATAAAGTAGGTATAGCTAAGCGTATTGCTAAAGAAGTTAAGGATGGTTACTATGTAAACCTTGGTATTGGTATTCCAACTTTGGTTGCTAATTATGTGCGTAATGATATTGAAGTAGAATTTCAAAGTGAAAATGGCGTTTTAGGTATGGGGCCTTTTCCGTTTGAAGGCGAAGAAGATGCCGATGTGATTAACGCCGGAAAACAAACCATAACCACGTTGCCGGGTGCAAGTTTTTTTGATTCTGCCTTAAGTTTCTCCATGATTCGTGGACAGCATGTCGATTTAACGATTTTAGGAGCCATGGAGGTTGCTGAAAATGGAGACATTGCCAACTGGAAAATTCCGGGTAAGATGGTTAAAGGTATGGGAGGCGCTATGGATTTGGTTGCCAGTGCAGAAAATATTATTGTAGCTATGATGCATACCAATAGAGAAGGGGAGTCTAAATTACTAAAAAGATGTTCCTTGCCTTTAACGGGCGTTGGGTGTGTTAAAAAGATTGTAACCAACTTGGCAGTGGTTGAGGTTACACCAAATGGCTTTAAATTATTAGAGCGTGCTCCCGGAGTTTCTGTTGAGGAGATTCAAAAAGCAACTGAAGGGACATTAACTGTTGAAGGAGATATTCCTGAAATGATTCTTTAGTTGTAAGAAGATATAGTTATTTTGTAGGTTAAATTCGGTAAAATGTTAAAAATAATTGCATTTCATCGAATTTATATGTTTTTTGACGATGATATTGAAAATCAATTGTATCTTAGTAATCCCCAAAGAAACCAAATTATTAATCAGATTTACCTAAATCTATCATAAACTTAACGCTTATGAATTTTGCAACAAATCTACCTGACCAACCTACATTGACGGAGAATAAATTCAAAGAAACAATGCGTGAAAACCTAAGGTTTTTAAAGAGTTTATTCTATTTAACTAAAAAAGTGTTCATGTTATAATCCCTTCGGGATAGCCTTTATTAATTTTTTAGTGTATGCAGAATTGGGTGTGCTGTAAATGGTGTCAGCATCACCCAATTCTTCTATTTTACCCTGATTCATAACCAATAATTGATCCGACATGTATTTCACCACAGCTAAATCGTGTGAGATAAATATATATGTAAATCCGAAACTTTCCTTAAGCTCATTCAGCAGATTTAAAACCTGTGCCTGAACCGAAATATCCAATGCCGAAACCGATTCGTCGCAAACAATCAACTTAGGTTGTAAGGCAATCGTTCTGGCAATACCAATACGTTGGCGTTGCCCTCCTGAAAACTCATGAGGATAACGGTTAAAATAGTCTTCAGACAATCCTACACGCTCCAGTATGTCAATCACTTTGGCTTTTCGTTCTTTATTGGAATTATAAAGCTTATGTACCTGCATGGGTTCCATAATGGCTTCACCAACAGGAATTCTTGGGTTTAAAGATGAATACGGATCCTGAAATATAATCTGAATCTCTTTTCTAAGGGTTTTTATTGCTTTATTTGATAGTTTGGTAATATCGGTGCCTTTGTATAAAATCTGTCCTGTAGTGGCTTTATCAAGCTGAAGTATGGCATTTCCTAAAGTCGATTTTCCACAGCCAGATTCACCTACCAAACCTAAAGTTTCGCCTTCGAATAATTTAAAACTAACATTATTTACGGCCTTAAATGAATTAGGAGAACTAAACCATCCGCTTTTAGAAATATATTCCTTTTCAACATTAATTACTTCCAATAAAGGTGGTTTGCTGTAAATAGTGTTGTGTTTTTGTTTTCGGTCTTCGGTAGTAATAATGCTATGTTTGGTTGTGCCTTCAAGGTAATCCTTAATGGTTGGCAAAACTTTTAGTCGGGTGTCTAACGATGGGCGAGCATTAATTAATGCTTTGGTGTAGGTGTGTTGCGGTGTATGAAAAATGCTATGCGCATCACCTTGTTCAACAATGTCGCCTTTATACATCACTAGAACACGGTTGGCTATTTCAGAGATTAAAGACAAATCGTGCGTGATGAAAATGACACTCATTTTCGTTTCTACTTGAAGCTCTTTAAGTAATTTGATGATTTCTTTTTGAACCGTAACATCTAGAGCCGTCGTCGGTTCGTCGGCAATTAAAACATCGGGTTTACAACTTATCGCCATAGCAATCATAACCCGTTGCTTTTGTCCGCCGGAAATCTCATGCGGATAAGCATCATAAACGCGGGAGGGATTCGGAAGTTTTACCTTTTCAAAAAGGGCAATGGTTTCTGCTTTAGCTTCCTGTTTAGATAAATGGGTATGCTGAAGCAGAATTTCCTGAACCTGTTTTCCGCAGGTCATAGACGGGTTTAAAGAACTCATGGGTTCCTGAAAAATCATGGCTATTTTTTTGCCACGAATATTTTGTAATTCCTTTGAAGATAACGGGATTAAATCTTCATTATTAAATAGAATTTGCCCTGAAGTAATCTTAGAAATTTTCTTTGGTAGTAAACCTAAAACGGCTAACGATGAAACCGATTTTCCAGAACCTGATTCACCAACAATACCCAGAATTTCATTCTGATTTAAATGATAGGATATATTGTGAATAACTTCATTATTTCCAAAGGCAATGGCTAAGTTTTTTATGTTTAAAATTGGGGAGTTCTGCATTTATATGTGAATAATTTCATCGTTGGTTAATAGCTCGTCACCACGTAATCGCAAAAATATTTGTGCAACGGCAATGGTATCTTTTTCGCAATAAATTACAATGCGATCTATTTCGTTTTCTTCGTAATATACGCGATACACTTCACTACCGTCAATGTCATCTTTAGGCGAAGGCACACCTAAAACATTGGTGAGTAGTTTTAGCGATGTGTAACTTTTAAAATCTCCGAATTTCCAAAGTTCTAAGGTATCTATGTGCGGGACTTCCCAAGGCTTTTTACCAAATAAATTGAGCTTATGCGGAAGTTCAATGCCATTTATAATCATACGGCGGGCAATATAAGGAAAGTCGAATTCCTTAGCGTTATGTCCGCAAAGCAAATGATTAGGGTGGTTGAAATGTGTATTTAGTAAATTTTTAAAATCCTTTAAAAGTTTGGCTTCATCACCAAAGAATGAAGTCACTCTGAAGGAACGAATGTCGCCTTTAAAAGCAAAATACCCCACCGAAATACATACAATTTTTCCAAATTCGGCCCAGATACCGGCGCGATCGTAAAATTCTTCGGCGGTGTAATCGTCTTTACGCTGGTACTGCGATTTTTGTTCCCATAAGGCCTGCTTGGTTTCATCTAAATCGGTGAAATGCTGAACCTCAGGAACGGTTTCAATATCTAAAAATAATATGTTTTCTAAGTTAATTTTAGAGATCATATCCTAACATGTTATAAGCTTCTTCAATATAAACGGTAATATCTTGTGTGAATTGGCCAATGCCTTCGTCAGGCGATTTTCTATGTCCTAAACGTACAATGATAAGGTTGTCTTCTGGCTCAACAATAACATATTGTCCTAGATGTCCACGCATCATAAAAAAGTGTTTGCTTCCAACATCTTTCATCCACCAGCCATAGCCGTACTCTGGGCTTTCGGTAAAACGAGGCGTCACACTTTTTACAGCATAAGCCGAGTCTAAAAGTTGTTTGCCGTTCCATTTTCCGTAATCTTTGTATAATTTTCCGAAACGGGCAAAATCTCTTGCATTGCTGGAAATACAGCAAAAGGCTTTGGCTAATTTATGTTTACTATCATCTAGCTGCCAAAGCGCATCATCTGTAGCTCCCATAGGTTCCCAAAAGCTTTCAGATAAGTAACTTGATAATGATTTTCCTGATGCTTTTTCTATAATCATCCCTAGTAACTGAGTGTTGCCACTTAAGTACTTAAATGATTTTCCTGGTTCCTCTATCACTTTTTGGTCAAGAATAGTTTCGGCTAAATCATCGTCGTAATTGGCTCTTGCGGTTACCGAAAACGGACTCGTGTAATGCTCAACCCAATCTAAACCTGAGGCCATTGAAGCTAAATCGCCAACTGTAGTTTTAGCCTCATTATATTGCGGATAAAAATCACTAACAGGTTGGTCTAAGCTCTCTATATAGCCATCCATAATAGCTTTTCCCAGTAAAGTAGTGGTGATACTTTTAGCCATTGAAAACGAATTGGTTTTTGAGTGTTCATCGAAGTTTTCATAATAATTCTCAAACCAAATACTATCGTTTTTAATGATAACATATGCAATGGTACCCCAGTCTTTGTTGACTTTAGTTAGTTTTTCGGTTGGTTCAATTGAATTATAATTTTTGTGAATAGGCCAAGGTTGAGCATCTGTTCCTTTTTTTATAGTATCGTTTTCGAAATACGGATAATCATCAATAAATGCCGTATTATGACCTGTGAAGTAAACGATTTTGGCACCACGAATAATATAACCGTAATCGAAGAGGTAAAGTAAAGTAATAAGTAGCGCTATGGTTATTACAGTCCATTTAAGTAGCTTTTTGAGGAATTTCATACTATTAGGTTTAGTTGAATTAAATATAGGAAATATTTTAAGGATTTAAAGATTGGGTTAAAACTAAAAGCGAAACTAAAATAAGCTTTGTTGTTTGTTAGGGCTTTCGTGTTCTAATAACCATTGCTTACGATGTAAGCCGCCAGCATAACCGGTTAAGCTGCCATCGGTTCCAATAACGCGGTGGCAGGGAACAATAATCCAAAGTGGGTTTTTGCCATTAGCGTTTGCCACAGCACGTATGGCTTTAACATCGCCTAATTGTTTTGAGAGTTCCAGATAAGATAGGCTTTTTCCGTAGGGAATTTGCTGTAACAATTTCCAAACCGATTTTTGAAAATCTGTCCCATTCGGATTGAGTTTTAAGTTAAATTCTTTACGCTTGCCTTCAAAATATTCATTTAATTGATTGACACAATCTTTCAAAGTTTCCGGAATGATTTCAGTAACTATTTCCTCAGAATTTAAAACGGTAACCGATGCAATTCCTATGTCATCACCAATTATTTCTGTGAATCCTAAAGGTGATTTGATGATACAGGTATCCATGATTATTGTTCAGAATCTTCAATTATACCCAAGCGTTTTGCTCTCGCTTCCCAGCTTTTTCGTGCCAAATGTTGTAAATCAGAAACGTTATCACTTTCATCCATAATTTCTAAACCAAGCAAAGTTTCAATAACGTCCTCAACGGTTACAATACCACTTACCGAACCGTATTCGTCAACAACCAAAGCCATGTGATTTCTACTTTCAATAAGTTTTTCGAAAAGAATAGGGATAGGCATGTTTCGGGTAACGACAATAATATTTCTTTTAAGTTCAGATAACTTTTTTTTGTTGTTATCTAAAGCCATTTGTTTATAAACATCGTCTTTTAGTACTAAGCCTACAATATTGTCTTGGTCGTTTGCGTAAACAGGAATTCGTGAAAATCGAAGGTTTAAATTTTTCTTGAAAAAGGCTTCAACGGTTGTTTCTTCATCTTCAATTTTCATAACAGTTCTCGGCGTCATAATATCTTTGGCGAACACTTCTTTAAAGGTAAGCAGGTTTTTTATGACCTTACTTTCATTTTCATGAAAAACACCTTCTTCATGTGCAATATCCGTCATGGCCATAAAACTTTCTCTGCTTAATACACTGCCATGTTCCTTGCCTCCTATAAGTTTTGTAGTAAGTTGTAATAGCCAAAGAATTCCGGTCCATTTTAAAGGAAAAATTAAAATGTTAAGTGTGGTTGCGGTGAAACCAGCTAATTTTTTCCAATAGGTTGCGCCGATGGTTTTCGGAATGATTTCAGATGCAATCAAAATCAATAAAGTCATGATTGCTGAAACGACACCTACTGTATTGATTCCAAAAAGTTCAATTTTATATGGTAGTTTCTCGGCCTGAATTCCTACCATCATGGCACCCAGAGTGTGTGCGATAGTATTAAGAGTTAAAATAGAAATAAGAGGTTTATCAACATCCTTTTTGAGAGCTTCCAAAGTAAATGCAAAGTCTTTACCTTCTTGTTTTTTCAGGTTGATAAAGGTGGGTGTTACACTTAGTAATACCGCTTCGAGTATGGAACATAAAAAGGAAAAGAAGATAGAAATTGTTGCCCAAAAAATTAATGCGCTCATATATAGGATATCGTTTTTTACGAAGTTACGAAATCTGATTTACTCCTATAATAAAAAAGCATACTCCGAAATTGAATAAACTCGGAATATGCTTTAAAAAAAATCTTTACATGTATTTTTTAAGAAATCAATTTTACCACATCTTTAGCAAAGTATGATGCTATAATGTCTCCACCTGCACGTTTAATAGCAGTAACTTGTTCCATCATTACAGCATCGTGGTCTAACCAGCCTTTTTCAGCAGCAGCTTTAATCATGGCATATTCACCAGAAACCTGATAAACAGCAACAGGAACATCAACTGCATTTTTAATATCGCGAACAATATCTAAATAACATAAGCCCGGTTTTACCATAACAATATCGGCACCTTCATCAATATCCATTTCGGTTTCACGAATGGCTTCAATGCGGTTTGAATAATCCATTTGGTAGGTTTTTTTGTCCTTTGGAATATCGACCATATCAACCGGAGCAGAATCTAGAGCATCACGGAAAGGTCCGTAAAAAGCCGAAGCATATTTTGCTGAGTAACTCATAATTCCGGTATTGGTGAAGCCTTCATCTTCCAACAACTCGCGCATTTGAATAATGCGCCCGTCCATCATGTCACTTGGCGCTACAAAATCGGCGCCAGCCTGAGCATGAGATAAAGCCATTTCAGAAAGCACTTGAGACGTCGGGTCGTTTAATATGATGCCATTTTCTATAATACCGTCATGTCCGTAAGCCGAATAAGGATCTAAAGCCACATCGGTCATTACTAACATCTCAGGACACACATTTTTAACGGTTTTAATAGCACGTTGCATCAATCCGTTGGGGTTTAAAGCTTCTGTTCCTTTATTGTCTTTTAAATTATCTGGTACTTTAACAAATAGCAATACCGATTTTAAGCCCATGCTCCAAAGTTCTTTAACTTCCTTTTCCAGTAAATCTAAACTGTAACGGAAGTAGTTTGGCATCGACGCGATTTCTTCTTTTACACCCGAGCCTTCAACAACAAATAGTGGTACTAAAAAATCGTTTGGAGTAATTATAGTTTCTCTTACAAGACTTCTAATGGCCTCGTTTGCTCTTAATCGTCTATTTCTTCTTAATGGATACATAATATAAAGTTTTGTATTTTAAGCCATATTGTTTATTGACTTAATCCTAAGTATTTCCAAATGTTATTTTCTTTTACAAAAGCTGATTTTTCGTGAATGACATCTACTTTTCCGTTTTCAAAAAAATAGGCATCAAAGGTTACGGTGCCTTCATTGTCGGTAGCCATACCTTTTGAGGTTTCTTGTACTTCTAGCTTTATCCACTGTACCGATTTGGCCCAGTTTACAATGGCTTTTTTTTCTTTTACAGGTCGTGTTGAACTATGATGACTAAGCATTAAATAGTCACCGTTAGCCAATGCAAAAGCACTGTATCGTGAACGCATAAGTTGCTCAGCAGTTTCTGTTTTTCCACCGTTTTTATGAAATACTTCGCAGCATGTGCTGTAGGTTTTGTTATTTCCGCAGTAGCAATTCATGTTACACCCAGTCTACAGGATTTTGTAAAACGTTAACTAGTTTTTCCTCCTCGCTACCAGTTTCAGGTTGATGGTCGTAAACCCATTGCACATGTGGTGGTAAACTCATTAAAATACTTTCTATTCGACCGTTGGTTTTTAACCCAAACATGGTGCCTTTATCGTGTACTAAATTGAATTCTACATAACGCCCACGACGAATTTCTTGCCAGGTACGGTTAGCTTCAGTATAAGGTACAACTTTACGTTTTTCAACAATAGGCACGTAAGCTTCAAGGAAACTGTCACCAACTTCGGTTACAAAGTTATACCAGTCTTCCATACTGGTGTCTTTGGTTGCTTTACAATAATCGAAAAATAAACCACCTATACCACGACCTTCGTTACGGTGAGAATTATAAAAATACTCGTCGCAACGTTTTTTATAAGTTGGGTAAAATTCCGGATTGTGCTTGTCGCAGGCTGTTTTACAGATTTGATGAAAATGAATGGCGTCTTCTTCAAACAGGTAGTAGGGCGTTAAATCTTGTCCGCCACCAAACCATTGGTCTACAATTTTTCCGTCTTTATCATACATTTCAAAATAGCGCCAGTTGGCATGAACTGTTGGCACCATTGGACTCTTCGGGTGAAGCACTAAACTTAAACCACAGGCAAAAAAATCGGCGTCTTCAACTCCAAAATAGGCTTGCATGGTATCTGGTAATTTACCGTGAACACCAGAAATGTTTACGCCACCTTTTTCAAATACATTGCCGTTTTGAATCACACGGGTTCTACCACCACCGCCTTCAGGACGTTCCCAAAGATCTTGCTGAAACGTGGCTTTGCCATCAATAGCTTCCAGTTTAGAAGTGATGGTGTCTTGGAGTTGTTGTATGTATTCGTAAAATTTATTTTTCATAATGACTTTCTAATTGAAGGGCTTCAATGGTTTTTACCGAAGCTGCCGTTACCGATAGCGGTAATACCAAAATAACTCCGATAAACGGAATTAATAAAAACAATATAAATATGATACCGTTACCAATAGCTAATCCGCGATTTCGTTTTACAAAGTTAAGGCTTTCGTTGTATTTATAGTGGCGTTCTAAGGTATAATCCATGTTACTAAAACCAGCGTAATAGGCCTGAATAAAGAAAATAAGTATGGTGAACAGAATACCTATTACAGGAATAAAACTTAAGATTAAAAGCGGAATCGTGATAAGCAATTCCATAAATAGGTTTCTAACGTTAATGCGAATAGCACGCCAAAGTTGCTCTGTAAAAGAGGTAATTCTATAAGTTTTATCGGAACCAAGAAGATGCGTTTCAATTTTCTCGGAAACCGGACTCATAAACGGCGCCGATAAGGCCATAATAACGTGCTTGTAGAGAATGAGCCCAAGAATGATTATAATAATACCACCAATAATATTTCCAATAGTTGTAAACGTTTCTTTGCCCCATTCCCAAATCCAGAGTTTAGAGATGAAATCGCCTATGTTATCGGAAAGTCCGTAAGCTGAAACACCAATAACCACAGCCGTAATAAAACTTATAAGCATAGGAATAGCGAAGTATTTCCAGAGGTTTAGTTTTGATATTAAACCAAACGCTCCGAAATAGGCTTTAATTCCTGAAACGATATTTTTAATCATAAGCCTCACCCTAACCCTCTCCAAAGGAGAGGGAATAAGTTATATTGAGTTTTTAATAATTCATTTCTGAATCTCCCCTTTGGGGAGACTAAGAGGGGCTGTTACGCGCTATAATTTTTTACAGCATCTACAAAGGCTTGTGCATTTTCTAACGGAATGTTAGGCAAAATACCGTGACCTAAGTTTACAATATATTTGTCTTTACCAAATTCGTTAATCATTTGGTGTACCATGCGTTTTATATCGGCCGGTGGTGATAACAATCTTGACGGATCGAAATTACCTTGAAGCGTGATGTTTCCACCGGTTAAATAACGTGCATTTCTTGCCGAGCATGTCCAGTCTATACCAAGTGCAGAAGCGTTACTTTGCGCCATTTCGTGAAGCGCAAACCAGCAACCTTTACCAAAGGCGATCACAGGTGCATCGTCTTTTAACGCTTCAATTATTTGGTTAATGTATTGCCAAGAAAACTCTTGGTAATCGGTTGGTGATAACATACCACCCCAAGAATCAAATACCTGAACGGCATTAACACCAGCTTTTACTTTTTCTTTTAAGTAAGCAATGGTGGTGTCGGTAATTTTTTGCAGTAGTGTGTGTGCTGCAACCGGATTAGTAAAACAAAATTCTTTCGCTTTATCATAGGTCTTGCTGCCTTGACCTTGTACCATGTAACAAAGAATCGTCCAAGGCGAACCGGCGAAACCAATTAAAGGAATTTCGTCGTTTAATAATTCTTTAGTCGCTTTAATAGCCTGGTAAACGTAGTCTAAAGCTTCTTTTACATCAGGAACAATAACATTCTCAACATCTTTAGTGGTGCGCACAGGATTAGGAAGGTAAGGTCCGAAATTTGGTTTCATTTGTACCTCGACATTCATTGCCTGTGGAATCACTAAAATATCACTAAACAAAATAGCGGCATCCATACCGTAACGACGAATAGGTTGTACAGTAATTTCACTTGCTAATTCTGGCGTCTGGCAACGTGTAAAGAAATCGTACTTATCGCGTAATGCCATAAACTCTGGTAAATAGCGTCCTGCCTGACGCATCATCCATACTGGTGGACGGTTAACAGTTTCACCTTTTAGTGCTCTTAAAAACAGATCGTTTTTTATCATCTTAAATGTTTTTGTTTCTTAAATCGTATTCTTCTTCACCCATACAGTAATTTTCGATGTCTTTGTTGTTTCCGTAAACTACTAAAATATCGTTGTCTAAAATTACAGTATCTGGGTTGGTACGGCCAATAGTTTCTTTAACTATTGTTTTCTTGCCTATTAAATTTTTCTTTTCTTTTTCGCGAATAATGGTAATCAGCGTTAAGCTGTAGGTGTCAATAGAATCTAATTCTCTTAACGTTTTTCCGTAGAACTCTTTTTTGGCTCTAACTTCTGAAATGGTAAAGTTATTATCCAGCTGATAGTTTTCTAAGGTGGACTTAAAATTGATTTGTTTTGTTAATCGGTCGGCCGAATCCTGCTCCGGGTGAATAATACTATGAATACCCATAGCTTCCAAAACCGTATCGTGAATAGGCGATAAGGCACGACTTATGATTTTTACCGTACTCAGTTTTTTAATAATGGCTGTGGTTATAATCGCAGCACCTTCGTTCTCACCAATAGCAACTACCACTTTGTCGGCATCTTTTAAAGGTACCGCATCGTAAGCTAATTCGTTAGTCGAGTCCATACAAATGGCATGTGAAATTTTGTCTTTCACAAGGTTAATTTTATCCATTTGCTTGTCTATGGCAATAACTTCATTTCCTGTTTCGGTAAGGCTTAATGCTAAGGCTGTACCAAAATTTCCGAGTCCAAAAATTATTATTTTCATAAGTATCTATTTTTGATTGAAACGGTTTCTAGTTGATTAAAATATTTTCCTTTGGATACTCATAAAACTGATGGTTTAACTGGCGAAGTAAACCAATCATTAAGTTGAGCATACCAATTCGCCCTACAAACATCACAATAATGATGACGTATTTGCTTGGTTCTGAAAGAGTAGGCGTGAAATTCAAACTCAATCCAACGGTACTATATGCTGAAAAACATTCGAACGCTACAGTTAGTAGCGGTGTGTTTTTTGGTTCAAAAATGAGTAAAGCCATAATAGCAATACCTATAACAATTAACGAAATACATAAAATGGCAAACGCCCTTAAGGTTGTTTCTGCGGTAAGGCGTCTTCCAAAAAGTTCAATTCTACTTTTCCCTCTTGCTATGGCAATAATGTTTAGCGTAGCAATGGCAAAGGTACTGGTTTTTATACCACCACCGGTAGATGCTGGCGAAGCTCCAATCCACATTAAAAAGATAACTAAAAGTAATGAGGGCACTGTCATCGCTGAGTAATCAATAACATTAAATCCGGCTGTTCTTGGGGTAACCGACCCAAAAGCTACATTTGTAAACTTACCAAATGTTGAGGTGTGGTCTAATAGGGTGTTATTAAATTCTGAAATAAACAGAAAACCTGCACCGCCTATAAGTAAAATGAAGGTTGTGTAAATTACAATTTTAGTATTCAGGGTAATTACCGGAATACGTTTGTGAATGCGCTTTTTACTGAATAACTCCAGAACATAAGTTTTTATGTATTGCACAAAGTTGAAAACGATATTATGGCCTAAACCTCCAAACACAATTAATACCATGATAACCCATTGAAAAGCATAATTAAAACGGATGCTTTGGTCGAATAATCCTGATGAAAATATAGAGAATCCGGCATTACAAAATGCGGAAATTGAGTGGAATACCGAAAAGAAAAACTTGTTAGTTATGGTGCTAACATCTAAAATAGAATAGTAAATGAAAAAAGCACCTATAATTTCAAGAGACAGGGTAAAAACTACCACATGAAGTGCCGCTTTAAAGACGTCATGTAATCCTTCCTGAGCAATAAAATCGCGGGTATTTAATCCTTCTTTAAATGATGAACTACCTCTAAAGAAAAAGGCGAAAAAGGAAGTGAAGGTTAAAATTCCGATTCCTCCCAATTGTATTAAAACTAAGATAATAGTTTGCCCAACTATTGTAAAATCCAGACTGGTATCTACCACTGCTAATCCGGTAACACAAACTGCACTTGTTGCTGTAAATAAAGCATTTGTAAAAGTAATCCCGTCTTGTGTTGCACTAGGCATAAGTAAAAGGAAAGCACCTGATAAGGCCAGAATAATAAAACTCCCTACAAAAACGATAGCGGGGTTAAAATACACATCGTAAATATGACGAACTAAAATAAGTAACCTTAAAAAGAAGTAGGCAATTAGCCCACCTTCTAAAACCGGTTTTATTTTTTGAAGGATGTAGTGAAAATTATAGTCAATATAAACTATGGTCATAATCAGGGATGTTAATAGTAAAGATCCCATAATAACAATATTCACCAGAGCCACCTTCTTGCTTTTCTTGTACTTATATACAAAAAACTTTGCCGCATTAAAAGCGAGCAAAAATCCTGAGAGAATAAGTAAGCCTAAAACGTGAGGCGTGTTAAAGTTGTCGGCAAAGTCGTAACCAAAATCAAAAACAATAAAGAACAGTACTATAATATCGAAAAAGCGATATACGTTATTTAGCAAAGATTCTCTTTTCATTGTTATAATTTAGTTCTCTTAAAGCTTGTAGAATAACACTGATTTTAAGCGAATTAAAAACATGTAATTCTATAACAAAAATAGAATTTTTATACGTAATGCTCGTTAACTAATTCGATAACACTTTCTACTGTAGGTACTTTTGCTACTCTAACGTCTTTAAAATGCTTTTTAGCTTCATTAGCCGTACTGTCTCCAATACAAAAAGCAATCACTTCAGCTTTGTTTTTTTCAACAAAACTTTGCACTGTTGACGGACTGTAGAACATCACGCTTTCTACCGAGTCGTTTACACGAATACCGTCGTATTTGGTTTGGTAGGCTTCAACTTCGGTAACTTTAATATTATTTTCAGTTAAGATCGTTGGAAGATCGTCAAGCCTTAAATCGCTGCAAAAATAGGTTACGGTTTTACCTTTAATGTTGTCAACTAAATAATTAGCTAATTTTTTAGCGCTGTTTTCAAAATGTGTTACTTTACCAATTTTTGTTTCTACCATACGCTTGGTACGGCGACCCACACAATAGATGTTTTTAAACTGAAGTTCTAAAGGTGAAAAATTAGTTAATAAGCTTTCAACAGCATTTTTACTGGTGATGATAACGTTTTCAATTTCGTTTTTAACAAAACGCGGATGAATACGGTTTAAACTTATTTTTATAAAATCGGTATGTTCAACAATGGCTTTGTCATGAAATAACACACGCTGATCTTCGGTAAACGATTTTGTAGAATATACGTTGGTGTTTTTATGTCCGTTTTTAATATCATCCATAAGGCGTTTTCCTCCACGTTCGATAATGAATTCGGCGCAGTATTTTGCCATATCGTGGTGTTCACCTACCTTTTTAACGCGAGTTACATCGATACGTTTGGTGCCGTCGAAACTTAAAAGTACACCTTTAAAAACAACTTCATCATTTTTAATTTTTGCTAAGGCTCCAATTGGAGCGGTACAACCACCTTCAAGTTTGTTTAAAAACTCACGTTCTATAGATGTACAGATTTCGGTTTCTCTGTGATTTAATTGTGAACACGCAGTTAGTGAGTAATCATCTTCACCTAAAGCAGTAATCATAATAGCTCCTTGCGCTGGCGCAGGAATCATCCAGTCTAAATTAATAGCTTCTTCCGGACGAATACCAATACGACCAATTCCAGCAGCGGCGAAAATGGCTCCGTTCCAGTGTTCGTTATCGGCTAATTTTTGCAAACGAGAGTTTACATTTCCGCGTAAATCAACTATAGTATGCGTTGGAAAACGGTTTAACCATTGTGCACGTCGACGTAAACTTCCGGTAGCAATTATGGCTTCTCTGGATCCTAAAAACTCTTCGTTGTGTTTAAAAACCAAGGTGTCATTTACGTTACCACGTTTTAAAACAGCGGCTTGTACAATGCCTTTAGGTAATTGTGTTGGAACATCTTTTAACGAGTGCACGGCAATATCGATATCATGATTTAACATGGCAATATCTAGTGTACGCGTAAAAATTCCGGTAATTCCTAATTCGTAAAGCGGCTTATCTAACACAATATCGCCTGTAGATTTTACAGGAACCAATTCTGTTTTATAACCTAATTCTTCAAGTTGACTTTGTACGGTTTTGGCTTGCCATAGCGCTAATTCGCTATCACGAGTACCAATTTTTATGATTTTAGACATGTGTTTTGGTTTCTAACTGAAACACTTTTTTTATGAGTTCCAGACTCTCATCTGTAGATACAGCATCATCTTTTAAGTGATGTGCAAAATGATTTGTTATTTTTTGAATAATGTTGTTGCTGATTAATTCAGCTTGTGCTTCATTAAAATCGGCAGTTTTTTTGCGTTGCGTTTCTAGTTCGGTCGACGCAAAATCCATTAACTTATCTCTTAAAGCTTTAATGGTTGGTGCAAATTTTCTGGTTTCTAACCAGCCATTAAATTCAGCTTTTACTTCTTCAATAATAGCTTCGGCTAATGGAATATGTTTTTTACGTTCTTCAAGGGTTTGGTCTGTTATTTTAGATAAATCATCTAAATGAACCAAAGTTACGTTGTCTAATTCTTCAACATTAGAATCTACGTTTTTAGGAATCGATAAATCTAAAATTAGTAATGGTTTTGTAGACTGAATTAAATGCTTATCAACTGTAGGGCGTTGAGCACCAGTAGCTACAATTAAAATATCCGATTTATTAATTTCTTCCTGAAGGTTGGCGTAATCTTTTACAATTAAGTTGAACTTACCAGCAATTTGTTCTGCTTTGGTTTTCGTTCGGTTAATTAAAGTAATGTGTTCGTTCTTAGTGTGTTTTACTAAGTTTTCACAGGTGTTTCTTCCTATTTTACCGGTTCCGAATAATAATATGTCTTTATTCGAAATATCAGCAACATTATTAAAAATGTACTGTACTGAAGCAAAAGATACTGATGTAGCACCCGATGAAATCTCGGTTTCAGTTTTTATACGCTTGCTAGCCTGAATTACGGCATTAAGTAAGCGTTCGGTAAAATGATTTAATAATTTGTGTTTTTTAGACACACGTGCGCTGGCTTTTAACTGACTAATAATTTCGAAATCACCTAAAATCTGGCTATCCAGACCAGAACCCACTTTAAACATGTGAGCAATAGCATCGTTATTTTTGTAGATGTAAGCGACTTGCTGAAATTCGTCAACAGTACCTTTGGTATTATCGCAAAGTAGTTGAATAAGCTGATATGGGTGTTGTGCAAAACCGTAAAGTTCGGTTCTGTTACATGTAGATGTAACAAGCAAACTTTCAACGCCGTTTTCTTTGGCCTGATTAATTAAGGCTAGTTTGGCGTCTTCATCTAAACTGAAGTGTCCTCGTATTTCGGCGTCAGCTTTTTTGTAGCTTAACCCTATGGCATAGAAGGAGTTACTCTTAGATATATTGTATTGATGCATGCTTGGTTTGAAATTTCATGGCAAATGTATGCCGATAGAAATTAAAAAAATAACGCTGAAGGAACTTTTAATAACGTTTGTGGTTTTTTGTATGCTATTTTAGTTGTAAATTAGCAATTGCCATATTTTTATAGGGAAATGGGCGGGTTTGAAGTTTTTTGTTTAGAACTAATCTAAATAATTTAGATAAAATGAATAATAGAATAGATTTTAAAAATAACGCTATAAGTGCTTTCGATGAAACCGAAATAGATGACGGTTTTTTGGTATTTACTTTTAAAAACGATACCAGTAATGAACAGTGTATTGTTAAAGATATTAACTGCGATTATATTCAGTTTCACTTTTGTTTAAAGGGGTCGAGTAAATTTCTTTTTAATGAAGGACGTTATACGTTGAATATTCATGAAGAAAACTCGTTGTTGCTTTATAATCCGCAGCGCGATTTGCCTATAAATCTTGAAGTGAACCCAAATTCATGGATAGTTTCTATTTTAATTTCCATTAAAAAATTTCACGGATTGTTTTCTCAGGAAGCCGATTATATTTCCTTTTTAAATGCTGAAAATAAAGACAAGAAATATTACAAAGACGGCATTATTTCGCCATCCATGGCTATTGTTTTAAACCAGTTGATAAACTATAATCTAAATACGTCAATCAAAAATCTTTATTTTAAAGGAAAGGCTTATGAGTTGCTGAGTTTGTATTTTAATAGAAGTGAAGACACCAATGTAGAACAATGTCCGTTTCTGGTTGATGAAACCAATGTGATTAAAATTCGAAAAGCGAAGGAAATTATTATAGCTAATATGGCCGAACCACCAAGCTTACAGGAGTTGGCTGATGAAATAGGATTGAGTCTTAAAAAGCTGAAAGAAGGATTTAAGCAAATTTACGGCGATTCGGTGTATAGTTTTTTATTCGATTATAAAATGGAAGTGTCTCGAAAACTTCTGGAATCTGGCGAAAATAATGTTAATGAAGTCGGACTAAAAGTAGGGTACAGTACAGCGAGTCATTTTATCGCCGCATTTAAAAAGAAGTACGGCACTACGCCTAAAAAATATCTGCAATCTATAAGTTAGTTTATGAAAGTCTTACTACTGACTTTTTTTGTTTTATTTGCCGGTTTTGTTAATCCTGTGGTAGCTCAAAAGGAATCCAACGTATTAGTGTTTGCTAAAACGGCCGGATTCAGGCATAAATCTATTGAAATTGGTGTCGAAAATCAGTTTACCATTACCCAAACCGAAGATGCTGAACAATTCAATTATAAAATCTTAAAACGCTACGATTTGGTGATTTTTTTAAATACCACCGGTGATGTTTTAAATTCTGAACAAGAGCTAGCGTTTGAAAAATACATTGCCAAAGGCGGTAGTTTTATGGGAATTCATGCCGCAACCGATACCGAGTTTGAGTGGCCTTGGTTTAATAAACTGGTTGGTGCTTATTTTTTAGATCATCCCGAACAATCTAAAGCGACCATTAAGCGAATTATCAGGTCGCATCCGTCCACTTCACATTTACCTGATAAATGGGAGCATTATGATGAATGGTATAATTTTAAATCAATAAATAAAAGCATCAATGTGTTGTTAATGTTAGATGAAACCACTTATGAAGGTGGAAAAAATGGTGCTTTTCATCCTATAGCATGGTATCATAAGTTTGATGGTGGACGTTCATTTTATACAGGATTAGGGCATACCGTTGCTTCTTATAAAGAGCCTGAATTTAGAAAACATTTGCTGGGAGGCATTTTTTATTGTTTAAATCGATGATTTTTAGTAGATTAGAAAAACCTAAATCATTGTTTATGAAATATTTAACTCCAGAGATTGAGGCACTTTCCAAAAGTGTCAATTCAAAATCATTAGCAAGACCTTCAACGTCCTGTGGTATTTTTCAGGATTGTGACTACAACGAAGAACGACCAAAACCTTATTTTCAGAAAAAAATTGAAGACAACGACGTATAGTTTATTTTGCCGAGAAATAATCTCTTTTCTTATCAATTTGGTTTAATTCTTAATAAGAAAATACTATACCAACATAGTGCCGCGATAATAATTTCTATTGTATTTTTGCAATAGGAGATGAGCCTGAATCACCCATTTTTAAGCAAAATGTTTACAGGCGAATTCTATCTGACGAAAATATAGAAATTTAGCATTAACAAATGAAAAAAGGTATTCTACTCGTTAATTTAGGGTCGCCAGACAGCCCGTCACCAAAAGATGTAAAGAAATATTTAGGAGAGTTTTTAATGGACGAGCGCGTTATCGATATTCCGCTTGTTGCCAGAACTGCTCTTGTTAAAGGAATTATTTTAAAAACACGTCCTAAGGCTTCTGCCGAAGCTTATAAGAAGATTTGGTGGGAAGAGGGATCTCCTTTAATTGTTATTTCTGAACGTGTACAGAAGAAGGTTCAAAACTTAGTTGATGTACCAGTAGCTTTAGCGATGCGTTATGGAAGTATGACGATTAAAAAAGGACTACAGGAGTTGGTAGATCAAGGGGTGGAAGAGGTGTTATTATTTCCGTTGTATCCACAGTTTGCGATGGCAACAACAGAAACCATTACCGTTTTAGCTGAAGAACTTCGTCAGAAACATTTTCCGAATTTAAAGATTGAATCGGTTCCGGCATTCTACAATAAACCTGATTATATAGAAGTGCTTTCAGATAGTATTAAAAAGCATTTAGAAGGTAAAAATTTCGAGCATTTACTATTTTCATATCATGGGGTTCCAGAGCGTCACATTAGAAAAAGCGACGTCACACAATCGCATTGTAAAATAGATGGGAGCTGTTGTAAAACACCAAGTAAGGCTCATGAGTTTTGTTACAGACACCAATGTTTGGAAGTGACCCGATTGGTTGCTGAAAAACTTCAGCTTAAAGAAGATTCATATTCAACGTCATTCCAATCGCGCTTAGGATTCGATCCGTGGTTATTACCTTATACCGACAGAACTATCGAGCGTTTAGGGAAAAGCGGTGTGAAAAATATGGCCATTGTAACGCCTGCTTTCGTAAGTGATTGTTTAGAGACATTAGAGGAAATCGCAATGGAAGGTCAGGAGATTTTCCATGAAATGGGAGGTAAAGACTATACAACCGTTCCGTGTTTAAATGATGATAAAGAATGGGTTGAGTTGCTTGCAAAATGGATTAATAACTGGGCGACTGCTAACATAAAGGCTTAATGGCAAAAGTATCGGCAAAAGATTTGGGCGAACAACCTATAAGTAAACTATTGGTGAAACAGGCTGTGCCTGCATCGATAGGTATTTTAGTTATGTCGCTTAATATTTTGGTGGATACCATTTTTGTAGGCCATTGGATTGGCTCTATTGCCATTGCTGCCATCAATATTGTATTACCTGTGTCGTTTTTTATTGCAGCATTGGGTATGAGTATTGGTGTAGGAGGGTCATCCATTATTTCCAGAGCCTTGGGCGCATCAAATCATGAAAAGGCACTTAAAACCTTTGGAAACCAGATTACTTTAGCACTGTTGTTTACAGTTTCTATGGTTGTTTTAGGTTTGACTTATGCCGACAGTATAATTATGTCTTTTGGTGGAAAGGGAGCTATTTTCGATCCTGCTAAAATTTACTATCAAATTGTGCTTTATGGCGTGCCGTTTCTGGCTATTTGTATGTTAGGAAATACGGTAATTCGAGCAGAAGGTAAACCTAAATTTGCCATGTATGCCATGATGATTCCGTCGGTTAGTAATTTGATTCTGGATTATATTTTAATCAATCTTTTCGATTTAGGAATGTATGGGGCAGCATGGGCTACCACGATTTCTTATGTGATTTGTTTTGTGTTTATTCTATGGTTTTTCCTGTCTAAACATTCCGAATTAAAACTAAATTTTGTTCATTTTGGATTGAATTTATCTGTTGTAAAGGAGATTGGTTCATTAGGATTTGTAACCTTGGCTAGGCAGGCAGTAGTGAGTATCACGTATTTATTTATGAATAATATTCTCTTCGATTTGGGTGGTGAAACTTCGGTTACGGCTTATGCTATTGTTGGACGGATGCTTATGTTTGCTTTGTTCCCTGTTTTTGGGGTTACTCAGGGATTTTTACCAATAGCAGGATTTAATTATGGTGCAAGGAACTATGATAGGGTTCGAGAAAGTATAAATACGGCAATAAAGTACGCCGCAGTATTGGCAACTTTGGTTTTTATTTTATTGATGGCTTTTCCGGAAGCCATAACAAAAATGTTTACTAGCGATGTTGAGGTTATTAAGCAAACACCAAGCGATATGCGTTGGGTATTTGCTGCAACACCAATTATAGCGCTGCAACTTATCGGAGCAGCTTATTTTCAAGCTATCGGTAAGGCAACACCAGCTTTGTTGTTAACGTTGTCAAGACAAGGGTTTTTCTTCATCCCGTTGATTTTAATATTACCAAAGTTTTATGGAGAATTAGGCGTTTGGATGTCTTTCCCGATTTCAGATGTATTGTCAACTTTGGTTACCGGATATTTTTTAAACCGTGAAATTCGAAAAGATTTAATTGCTAAAACTGAATAAATATTAGTTTATGTTATGGAATATTACAACTACATAAAATCGTTGCACCTTATTTTTGTAATTACATGGTTTGCCGGATTGTTTTATATTCCGAGGTTGTTTGTTTATCAAATTGAAGCTTCAGAAAAGTCATCGCCAGAAAAGGAAATTTTAGGAAAACAACTGGCGCTTATGGCAAAACGTTTGTGGAATATTATTACCTGGCCATCGGCTATTTTAGCAACGTTCTTTGCAGTTTGGCTACTTGTTTTAGTGCCGGGTTATTTACAACAACCATGGATGCATGTAAAGTTAGTTTTTGTTGTATTACTTATTTTGTATCATTTAAAAACGCATCAGTATTACAAGCAATTGCAAAAAGGGCTGGTAACCAAAACTTCTAATTTTATGCGTTTATGGAATGAAGGCGCGACCTTTATTTTATTCGCAGTAGTATTTTTGGTTATTTTAAAAAGCGCTATTAATTGGGTGTTTGGTGTGGTTGGTATCGTTGTTTTAGGGGTTTTAATCACCTTAGGATTTAAAGTTTACAAGAATTTTCGCGATAAAAATCCGGAAGCTTAGTTGCTTATTCTTTATTAAGACAATATTGGTGTGATTATTGCTATATTTAGTCAATTATTTAGATAAATGAAATTAAAAAAGTTGTCTTTACGAACCCGTATTTTCTTAGCCATGATTATGTTGGTGTTCTTAGCTTCGGTACTTATTTCGGCTGTAGCAATTTACCAATATAAAGAGCAGAGTGAAGCCTATCATAATGAGAATTTAGAGAATAAGGAGCGTAATATTCAAACGCATTTAAAACGTATTTTAAATGGACGACAAAATACCTGGGAGGTAAAAACAGAGAATATTCCCATTATTTTTAAGGAAGAAATTTTCAATATTGCCGATATTCACAAATTACAAATTAACCTTTACGATCTGGATGGGGGATTGTTAATTTCATCGCGAGCTGGAATACAGAGGCAAGAGGCAGATAGTTGTTTAAAGGCTGAAATCCTAAATGCTATCTCTAATACCGCCGAGCATATGTATATGGATGTGCATAAGGAAAATGGTGAGATTTTCCAGTCGTCGTATACGTATCTCCTCGATCAGCAATCCAAAGCCATTGCGATTTTAAATTTACCTTATTTAACAAAAGACGACTTTTTAACTAATGAAATTTTAGCCTTTTTACAACGCATTGCTTACGCGTTTATTTTTGTATTGTTACTGGCTATAGGTATAGCATTTTTGCTGTCAAAATACATTACAAAATCATTACAGACTATAAGCGAAAAAATTAATGCGACACGTTTAGAGCGCCGAAATGAAAAAATTGATATCGAAGAAAGCAGTGAAGAGATTTCAATTCTGGTGAATTCGTATAATAGTATGGTTGATGAGCTTGAAGAAAGTGCTATTCAGTTAGCCCGAAGTGAGCGCGAGCAGGCATGGCGAGAAATGGCGAAGCAGGTGGCTCATGAAATAAAAAACCCGCTAACGCCTATGCGCTTAACAGTGCAGAATTTTCAGAGGAAATTTAATCCTGAAGATGAAAATATCAATGAAAAACTTGACGAATATAGTAAAACATTAATTCAGCAAATCGATACGATGAGTGCGATAGCATCGGCTTTTTCAAACTTTGCTAAAATGCCGGCGCAACAAAACGAAACTTTAAATGTGGTTAAAGTGGTGAAGTTAGCGCTTGATATTTTCACCGAAGACTATATTCATTTTCATGCCAATGAAGAAGAAATTATTGCTAAATTTGATAGAACACAGCTAATTCGTGTGATTACGAATTTGGTGAAAAATGGCATTCAGGCCATTCCGGAAGATCGAGATCCTAAGATTGATATTGAAGTTTCATCAACCAATAAAGATGTTATTATGACTATTAGGGATAATGGTTCAGGGATTTCAGAAGAAAATATCGATAAGGTTTTCGAACCTAAATTCACCACAAAATCAAGTGGAATGGGACTTGGTCTAGCGATGGTGAAAAATATTGTTGAAACATACAGAGGTTCGATAACAGTAACCTCAGAAAATAATGTAGGAACAACATTTAAAGTGATGTTTCCAAAGGAGTTTATAGATTCTTAATTCTAAATAAAATTAAATCATGACGTTTAACAACATTCTTTTTGAAGAAGATAATGGTATAGCAACCATAACCATTAATCGCCCAAATAAGCTGAATGCGCTTAATAAAGAAACTATCGCAGAGCTTCATAAAGCCGTGAAGTTAGCTGAAGAAGATGGCGATATAAAGGTAATTATAATTACAGGAAGTGGAGAAAAAGCTTTTGTAGCGGGTGCTGATATTAGTGAATTTGCCAATTTTTCTGTTGAAGAGGGTACAAAACTGGCAGCTAACGGACATAAGGTGTTGTTTGACTTTATAGAGAATTTATCCAAGCCGGTTATTGCAGCTGTTAATGGTTTTGCCTTAGGTGGCGGGCTGGAGTTGGCTATGGCCTGTCATTTTAGATTAGCAAGTGATAATGCTAAAATGGGGCTCCCTGAAGTGTCTCTTGGTGTTATTCCTGGTTATGGTGGTACACAGCGTTTGCCTCAATTAATTGGTAAAGGCCGTGCTATGGAAATGATTATGACAGCGGGTATGATTGATGCCAATAAAGCCTTAAGTTTTGGTTTGGTGAATTATGTAACTACTCAAGATGAACTACTTCCGTTTTGTGAAAAAATAGCAGCAAAAATCTGCAATAACTCCCCCGTTGCGATTAGCTCTGCAATACAAGCCGTAAACTCTAATTTTAAATCAGGTGTTAATGGTTATGATGTTGAAATTAAAGAATTCGGTAAATGTTTTGGAACAGCTGATTTTACTGAAGGAACTACTGCCTTTTTAGAAAAGCGTAAAGCTAATTTTATCGGAGAGTAAAAGGTAAGTTGCTATTCCATATAATATAAAAAAGGTGAGCATATTGCTCACCTTTTCAGTTGTTTTAAGTGTTATGTTTGAGTGTTTTTATTTTGTTATTTCTTCGGTAAAAACTTTACCTTCAGTCTTGTAAACAATTTTGTAATCACCTTTGTTTAAGCCAGAAAGTCTGAATATTCTACTAACGTTTTCGGTGTTTGTAACAGTTTCAGAATGCATTAATTCTGGAACAGAAGTTACACCGTCTTCGCTTGTAAAGTAAACATTAATTTCTAATGGTGCTTTGTTTAAAGATAGTCTGGAAATATAAACCATTTCACCTTTAACTCTTGTAACTGGTTTAAACATTGTGTTTTCTAATTCTTTTTGAAAAGCAACAATGTCGTTGTTAACAGTAAAAGGAATTGTTGTGATTTCTACATCTTTATCTAATTCAAAAAAGTAACTACCATTAGGAAGCGATGTTAAATCGAATCCTTTAGTGTAAGTTCCGGTTTTCTGGATTAGCTCTTTATATAGTACAATTCCGTTATTATCTTTAATAGATAATAGGTTGCCTGCTTTAACATCACTTAACGTTACAGAAGTCAATTTAGCATCTTCTTTAATTGTAAATAACGATGCATCGTTCGCGAAACTTAACAAGGTAGCAAACATTGTTACCATTAAGAATCTTTTTCTTGTGTTGTTTAATACGTTTTTCATGATTTGGTGTTTTTAACGTTTCACAATGTAAAGATATGTCGGTAATTTTGTTTGTAAAACACTGAAATTGACTTATTTATATACTAAATTATCCATTATTTAATTGTGAATTTTTGGTTAAGTCAATTTGGTTTATAAAGAGGTTAAATGTCTATATAATTAGATTTTTGTAAGAATTTATCATCAAACTTGTTTAGTTCATTTCTCTGACATTAAAGTGAACGTAAAACAAAGAGCAAAAAAAAGTGAGCCACCACAGCTCACTTTACCAACTAAACTAAATAAGACATTAAACTAATTATTAATGAATTTCGTGTATTCCTTGTTATCAGAGACAAATACTATTTTATAGTCACCTTTCCCTAATTTATATGCTTTTTCAATAGACTGAACACCTTTAATTCTTTCAGAGTGAATTAATTCGTAGTCGCTATTGTTGTTTGCGTAGATGTGAATGTTTAAAGCTTCTTGCTTTGGAGCTAACTTTGTGATGTAAACAATACCATTTTCTTGTCTTACATAAGGTTTGTAGCTTGTAGTTTCCTTTTCTTTGTTAAAGTAAACATTTTCAAAGTTTACAGTAAAAGGAATTGTTTTAACTTCTAGGTTTTTGTCGATTTCGAATGTGTACTCACCGTTTGGTAAAGCAGATAGATCGAATCCTTTTTTATACGTTCCGGTTTCTTTAATTTGTTCTGTATAAAGAACAACACCGTAGTTATCTTTAAGAGATAATATGTCTCCAGCTTTAACATGGTTTAATGTAATAGCTGTTTTAGAAATTTCTGCAGCATTTGTTGAAACTATAATATCGCTAGCGTTACTTAATAAAGATGTAGAAACTGCTAATAATAAAATACCTTTCTTTAATACGTTAATTGTCTTTTTCATAATGATTTGTTTTTCAACGTTCAACGAGACAAAGATATGGCAGTTATAAGGTTAAGAAAACATCGTTTTTGATGAGTTTATATGCTATTTTATCAATTAATGCTATGTTAAATTAATGTGAAGTTAAAATAGTATATAATGTGGTTAAATGTTTATATAATGGTGTTTTTAATGGCTTTTTTGGTTCAAATAGTATTAAGTGATTTGAGTTTTATTAAATGCTCTGGATAAAATAGGATATAAATATTTAGCTAGACCACGTTAGATATTATGAAGAATTTCCAGAGTTGTATCTACTTTGAATTTCTATTGATTGCGTAATTTGTATTATCAATTTTAATGATAATTAAATTTATATATACTGTATAGGATGAGGAAGGAAGATCTAAAAAATAGACAAAAAAAAGTGAGCCACCACAGCTCACTTTACCAACTAAACTAAATAAGACATTAAACTAATTATTAATGAATTTTGTATATTCTTTATCGTTAGAAATAAATACTAACTTGTAGTTAGATCCTTTTTCTAATCTGTAAACACGTTCTATAGATTGTATCCCTTTTATTTTTTCAGAGTGAATTAATTCGTATTCATTATTGTTCAAAGTATAAATGTTAATTTTTAACATTTCATGTTTTGGAGCTAACTTAGAGACAAACAGCATGCCGTTTTCATGTTTTAAGAACGGTTTGTAAATAGTTGCTTCTTTGTTAAAAGCAACTTTATCAAAAGTTACTGTAAAAGGAATTGTTTTAATTTCTAATGATTTTTCAACTTCGAAAAAATAATCTCCATTTGGCAATGACGAAAAGTCAAATCCTTTTTTATAAATTCCTGATACTTTAATAGACTCATTATATAATGTAGCACCATTTACATCTTTTATAGATAACAAATCTCCGGCTTCTACATTATTAATAGTAAATGCGGTATTTGTAATTTCGTCATTGTTAATAGACACAGATACTTCGTTAGCGCTACTTAATAATGAAGTAGATAAGGCTAAAGCTAAAAAGCTATTCTTTAAAAATTTTACTGCGTTTTTCATAATGTGTTGTTTTTAATTGTTCAACGGTACAAAGATAGGGTAGAGTAAGAGGCTGGAAAACAACTGTTTTGACGAATATATATGCTATTTTATCAATAACTATGCTTTTTTGCTTTTCATATGAAAATTTAGTGTAAATTTGAGTTAATTAAGCATACAATGTGATTTAAGGTATGTATAATTAACAGGGAATTTTAAATTAGTAACGAAATGAAGATAAAATAGTGCAAAAAAAAAGTGAGCCACCACAGCTCACTTTACCAACTAAACTAAATAAGACATTAAACTAATTATTAATGAATATTGTAAACTCTTGTATCGAGTTAGATTTATATCGAAATTTCTTTTTTAAGAAATTCTAGATGTCAAAATTTTATTTTTCTTAAAATTTATCTCTTTAAATACGAATGATTTTAAGAACCCGTTGTTATCATAAATCAACATTACAAATATAGCACAGGTTAAGTGTCAAGAAAACAACTAATTTACCGTATTTATATGCTATTTTAACTGTTAACTAAATGTTAAATCAATGCTAAGGTAAAATAACATATAATTGAGATAATAAAAAATATGTTTGCACTGTAATATGTTGTAAATTTGCTTTAAACCCAATTTGTTATGATTAATAAAAAGCCAACATTCAGAAAGCTTACTCCAAGTTTTGGTAGTTCGATATTAGTTAAGCAACATGTCGATACCGTAGATAAGAGCTTTGCCTACTGGCATTTCCATCCAGAATTAGAGCTTATTTATATAAATAAGGGGCAAGGGAAGACACATATAGGAAACCATTTATCATATTTTAATAATAGTCAGTTAATATTAATCGGATCAAACTTACCACATAATGGGTTTACCGATAGGTTAACTGCTAATGGAACAGAAACAACTATTCAGTTTAAGTCTAACTTTTTAGGTAACGATTTTCTTGAAGTTCCTGAAATGGCCAATATCGTTTCATTATTCGAGCGCGCTAAAAAAGGTATTCGTTTTCGAGTAGAAACCAAACAAAAAATTGGTCCGAAAATCGAAAAGTTAATGAAATACCAGGGACTTAAACGTGTTTTTAAGTTTTTAGAAATTTTAGATTATCTGGCAACAACCGATGATTACACCATTTTAAATGCTGATGGTTTTTCATTTGAAACTGAAGCTCAGGATAGTTCTAAGGTAGATGTTATCTATAAATATGTAAACAAAAACTTCCAAAGACATATTAGTTTAGATGAAATAGCTGAAGAAGTTAGTATGACTGTACCTGCTTTTTGTAGATACTTTAAAAAGGCAACAGGAAAAACATTTACCCAATTAGTTAATGAGTATCGAGTGGTACATGCTACCAAATTGCTTAATGAAAGCCAGATGAGTATCGCCGATATTTGTTTTGAGTGCGGATTTAACAACTTCTCACATTTCAATAAGCAGTTTAATGAAATTGTGGGGAAAAGCGCTTCGAATTATCGTAAGGAAATTAAAATGATGATTGGATAGCCTGTTATTTTAGGCCGTTCCATTCGTTGTAAAACTGATCTAAGAACTGAGTCATATATATATGACGTTCAGTAGCCACTTTTTGTGCCGTTTTGGTATGCATTCTATCTTTAAGTAGTAATAATTTTTCGTAGAAATGATTGATGGTCGGAGCGTTTGACGCTTTGTATTCTTCCTTAGTCATATTCAAATTTGGCTTTATTTCCGGATCGTAAAGTGCACGATTTTTGAATCCGCCATAATTAAAGCAACGCGCAATACCAATAGCTCCAATAGCATCTAATCTGTCGGCATCCTGAACAACATCAAGTTCTGGTGATTTAAATTTTTGAGTTTCATTACCACCTTTAAACGAAATATTTTCAATAATGTTAACGACATGCTCAATAACGGTAGAGTCTACGTTGTGCGTAAACAGGAATTCTCGAGCCACTTTTGGCCCAATGGTTTCATCACCATCATGAAATTTACTGTCGGCAATATCATGTAATAAGGCGCCAAGCTGAACAACAAAAAGATTTACAGGTTCCTGTTTCGCTATAAGTACAGCGTTATTGTAAACACGTAATGTGTGAAACCAGTCGTGCCCGCCTTCGGCATCCTCTAAAGTGTCTTTTACAAAGGCTTTTGTTACAGTGATGATGTTGTCGTTGTTCATGATAGCATAAAAATAAAAATTCCTTTCGGTAAAGAAAGGAATTTAAATAAACATATATGTTTTAATTATTTTACAGTTGCTGGTTCTACCCATTTAAACTGATATGAATTTTCAGGAATTTTCATTCGGTCTGCCAATCGGTACATTCTATCCGGAAGCTTCATTAAATAGTCTCTTGCTTTTTCGGCTTCATCGGTTAGGTTGGTGATTTTATCAATTTCCCAACGATCAATCAGTTTTTGAAGAATATCTACATAATCTCTAGAGGTGTAAACACCAATGCGTTGTGCTGTATTTGAGAATTCTTCGAAAGCTGTACTTATTTTGTCTCCAGATTCACGTAAGAAGTGTGCTGGCATCGTGATTTTTTGTTTCATCATATAGTGAAACGCCATCATCATCTGGCTAGGGTCTACCTTAAAAATACGATCAACGAAATCTGAATACGCATGGTGATGACGCATTTCATCTCCAGAAATAATCTGACACATTTTAGCTAAACGTTTGTTTCCATTATTTTTAGCAATTTTAGCTACACGGTTATGCGAAATGTAAGTTGCTAATTCCTGAAAACTGGTGTAAACAAAGTTTTTGTAAGGGTCACGGTCGGTACCAATATCAAAACCATCAGCAATAAGGTATTGTGTGGTTTTTTCAATTTCCTTCATGTTAACACGACCAGAAAGGTATAAGTATTTATTAAGCACATCACCGTGACGGTTTTCTTCAGCTGTCCATTGTTTTACCCATTTAGACCAGCCGTTTCCGCCGTTTTCAACCTGGTTAACGCCTTCAACGTCCATAAGCCATGACTCGTATGTTGGCAGGGCTTCTTCGGTAATCATATCACCTACTAAAACCACCCAGAAATCGTATGGTAATTCTTTTGCTAATTCTCTTATTTCGCGTACCTCTTCAAAAAAGGCATCATCAGTAGTTTCTGAATTTGGTAAAAAATCGGTAGGTTGCCAGATACTTTCAATAGGAATTAAATATTTTTCCATTAAAGCATCAACGTCTTTTTCCAAAAACTGCATCACTTCTAATCTCACATTCTTTAACGACATTTCTCTAGGGTTTTATGAGTGAATACTGTTGGTAATAGTAGTTTCTATACTATTTATAAGCTCTTCTTTATTTGCAAAGGTACTAACTTTTAAAGGCTTATGAATGGTAAATGTAACATGATTGCCTAATCCCATAGGATATTTACCATATTTTAACATTTTCCATGAATTATTAATACTTACAGGAACCACGTAAGCTGAAGGTATTTTTTTAAATAACATTTCTAAACCTTTTGTTTGGAATGGTTTAGGTTTACCTGTTTTACTTCGGGTGCCTTCCGGGAAAATCACCGCAGCACGTTTGTTGGTTTCAATATATTCACCAAATTTCATAAGTGCAGGAAGAGATTGTCTCGGATTTTTACGATCGATTAACGCTGCTCCTCCATGACGTAAGTTATAAGACACGCTGGGAATCCCTTTTCCTAATTCTATTTTACTAATGAATTTAGGATGATGTTTACGCATAAACCAAGTAAGCGGATAAATATCGTGTAAACTCTGGTGGTTAGCTACGAAAATAATTGGTGTGTCCTTAGGAATGTCGTATTCGTTTATGCAAGAAAAACGTGTGCCTAAAATGTAGCCACATAGCATTAAACTGTACTGTAAAGCATCAACACTTAATTTATGAGCCTGGTAACCAAAAAGGTTGAAGCAAATCCATTGAATCGGGTGAAAAATGACCAGTGTTAAGAAAAAACACAAGTAATAAATAGCCGTTAGCGGGTATGATAATAGTTTTAACATGCCGCAAAAATAAGTAAAAACTGCGCTTAATAAATAGCGATACAGGTGTTATTTTCGCAGGTAACTTCTTTAGGAGGCGAAACAAACATACAATCTGAAAAAGTACCCCACTTTTTATTGTAGTCGGCTTGCTTTTCATTGTATTCATATACTAGAGTTTCCAAGGCTTCAACATCAATTGAAGTTGAATATATAAGATAACTCCATGGACCACCACAAGGTTTGCTTCCAAAAGCAATATACTTGCAAGTTGTGGTTTCGTTACATTCTGAACTTGCAGCTAAAGTTTCTATTTTAGTTTGTAGTTCGGTTAACGCCTTTTGGTCGTCTTCTTGAGATGAAACGCCTTCATCATCACATTTTGTAGACATGAGAACCAATGGTAATAGGAATATAAAAAGACGTTTCATAGCATGTTATTTTGGTTATAGATGCTATATATGAAGAAAGGTTGCGTATGTAAACAAAAAAGCCACGATAATTCGCGGCTTTTTAAACTAATATTTTGTTTTATTTAGCAGTACTCGTTGTAAGCATCAACAAGGTTTTCTGCAATTAATTCTGCCGGGCGACCTTCAATGTGGTGACGCTCTAACATGTGTACTAATTCACCATCTTTAAATAAAGCCATACTAGGAGAGCTTGGAGGGAATGGTACCATGTGTTGTCTTGCCTGAGCAACCGCTTCTTTATCAACACCTGCGAAAACAGTAACGATATGATCTGGTTTTTTAGCGTTTTGCAAACTTAATCTAGCACCTGGACGCGCATTTGCAGCCGCACAACCACAAACAGAATTTACTACTACAAGTGTAGTTCCTTCTTTTGCTAAGGCAGCATCTACAGCCTCAGGAGTATGTAATTCTTCAAAACCAACTTTTGTTAAATCTTCACGCATTGGTTTTACTAATTCTGCTGGATACATATTTTAATTTTTAAAAATTAACAAATTGAGATTGCAAAGATACCAATTGTGTAACAATTAGCACTTTCAATCTACTAACAAATATTATATTTACACTCATTTTTTTATAATCAATAAAACAGTGAGTGATGCCTGCTTTAGCGATTTTCTGATAAAAAACAGAAACAGTTGGTAGGTTTGACGTTAAACCATATTTATACTTACATGAATTTTTCAAAATGGATAGGGGCGGCCTTAGGATGGTCGTTTGGGGGACCCATAGGGGCAATTATAGGATTGGCATTGGGAGGCATAGTTGACTCGATGGGTAATGGTTCAGAAACCAATTACGATACACAACAACGAAACAGACAAAGGCCTGTAACGCAGCCGGGAGATTTCGAGGTTAGCCTCTTAATATTAGCATCGATAGTTATTAAAGCTGATGGAAAACAAGATCAGCGTGAATTGGATTATGTGCGTGCGCATTTTTCCAATATGTATGGAAAGGAGCGAGCGAATCAGTCTTTTCGATTGTTTAAAGAGATTAGTAAGCAAAAGAATATTTCTACAAGACAGGTATGTATGCAAATCAGACAAATGATGCAGCATCCGTCGCGTTTACAATTGATTCATTTCTTGTTTGGTGTGGCTAAAGCCGATGGGGTAGTGACTGAAAGTGAAGTGTCTGTAATTCAAACCATGGCAGGATACCTCGGAATTAGCCATTACGATTTTGAGAGTATCAAAGCCATGTTTTATGAATCGGCTGATAATGCTTATAAAATTCTGGAGATTGATAAGTCTGCAACTAACGACGATATCAAAAAGGCCTATCGCAAAATGGCTAAGAAATATCATCCAGACCGTGTTATTCACTTGGGTGAAGAACATCAAAAAGGAGCGGAAGAAAAGTTCCGTCAAGTGCAACAGGCTTATGAGCAGTTGCAAAAGGAGCGCGGGTTTATTTAAAACTAAAAAACCAATTATGCCTAAGGGTATAATTGGTTTTTAAATGGTTCTTTTTTTAAGAATGAATTTTCGCTGCATATTTAGTATTCCAGTTTTTGATTACCGGTATACTCAACAACCTGTCCTTCCTTTTTAAACACTAAAACAACTTTGTCGTTGTCATCTAGATATTTTGCTTTTAATTCCCATCCATCTTTGCTTGCTGAATCAATTAAGCATTGGCGTACATCAGGATTGTTAAGGTTCAAATTTAATTCAACAGCCTTTACATTAGCAGTAAGTAAAAGCATTCCTGTAAAAAGTAAAATTTTTTTCATAGAAAACATTTTAGGGTTATAAATTGCTTTCTACTAAGGTATTACATGATTTATGGATTGGTGAATTTTATGGTTGATTGTTGTTTTTTAACGATGAATTCAACGTTTTTACCAAAATAAAGAGCACGATTGTCTCTTTCATGACCAGCAGGCATATTGAATGCGATTGGGAAATCATAATCTTTAAGCACATCTAAAATAAGTTGTTCTACTGAATATCCCCATGGTGTGGTGTTGCGTTTTACTTTCGTCATATCGCCAATAAGTACCCCGGCACAATGGTCGAAATAACCGGCACGTTTTAAACTTTGCAACATGCGATCGATATGATATTTATATTCTCCAATTTCTTCGATAAACAGAATTTTTCCTGAAGTGTCAATACTAGTGTCTGAACCTAAAAGACTTGCCAATAAACTTAAATTACCACCAACAACGGGTGCTGTTACCGACCCTTCCTGATTGTAATTTGAACCTTCTAAAGTGTATGATAAAGGTTCTCCAAAAATAGATTTTCGAAAAGTTTCAATGGTTTCAGCGATGGTTTCGTTGTCATCTTGCAGACTGGTACACATCATGGCATGTATGCTCTCATAACCCTTAACCTGCATTAAGTTATGTAATGCTGTGATGTCTGAATATCCAATGAGCCACTTAGGGTTGTTTTTAAATTTCGTAAAATCTAATTTATCCAGAATTCTCACAGCTCCGTACCCTCCTCGGGCACACCAGATAGCACTAATGGTTTTGTCATCCATAGCCCATTGAAAATCTTCACATCGTTCCTCGTCGGTTCCTGCAAAATGATTATTCTGGTTAAACACATGTTTTCCTACCACGGTGTGTAATCCCCAATTGGCAAGAAGTGTTTTTGCTTTTTCTATTTCATCGGTTCGATTTATTAAAATACCTGAAGGCGCTACAATAGCTACAGTATCGCCAGCTTTTAAGTATAGAGGCTGTGTCAATTTTTTAGAATTAGTTGTTAAAATGTTCTGAGCAGTAGCGTTCAATTTTCCGAAGAAAAAAATGGCTATAAATGTTAGGCTAAGTAATGAGATTTTTGACATAAGGTAAATGTACATTTTTTTTCCAAATTCATAACAAAGAAACCTTCAATGAACCTTGGGAGCTTTGAACAGAGTAGTATATTGTTTTTAGTGCTTACGGCAGAGTATTTTTAAGTCTTAAATGTCGAGTAAAATATGTACTTTTGTGGCTTCAAAAAAAGAAATAACAATGTCAAAAAGATATACAATTACCTCGGCGTTACCGTATACTAACGGGCCTATTCATATTGGGCATTTAGCAGGGGTTTATGTACCAGCCGATATTTATGCGCGCTATTTACGATTAACAGGAAACGATGTGGTTTTTATTGGTGGAAGTGACGAGCACGGTGTGCCGATTACCATAAAAGCTAAAAATGAAGGCGTAACACCTCAGGATATTGTAGATAAGTACCACGCTATTATTAAGCAGTCTTTTGAGGAATTTGGTATTTCGTTTGATAATTATTCGCGTACATCGGCGCCAATTCACCATGAAACAGCTTCAGAATTCTTTAAAACACTTTACGATAAAGGGGAGTTTATTGAAGAAACTACTGAACAATTATATGACGAAAAAGCGAATCAGTTTTTAGCCGATCGTTTTGTTACAGGTACTTGCCCGAAATGTGGTAATGAAGAAGCTTACGGTGACCAATGTGAAAAGTGCGGAACCAGTTTAAATGCGACCGATTTAATTAATCCGAAGTCGGCTTTAACAGGAAATGTGCCAACATTAAAGCAAACCAAACACTGGTTTTTACCATTAGATAAGCACGAAGCTTTCTTAAAAGAGTGGATTTTAGAAGGACATAAAAAAGACTGGAAACCGAATGTTTACGGACAAGTAAAATCCTGGATTGACGATGGTTTACGTCCGCGTGCCGTAACCCGCGATTTAGATTGGGGAATTCCGGTTCCAGTTGAAGGTGGTGAAGGAAAAGTACTTTACGTATGGTTCGATGCGCCTATCGGATATATTTCATCAACAAAAGAATGGGCAGAACGTGAAGGGAAAGACTGGGAGCCTTACTGGAAAGATGAAGATACCAAGTTGGTACACTTTATTGGTAAAGATAATATTGTATTCCACTGTATTATTTTTCCGGCCATGTTACAAGCAGAGGGCAGCTATATTTTACCAGACAATGTACCGGCTAACGAATTCTTAAATTTAGAAGGGAATAAGTTATCAACGTCTAAAAACTGGGCAGTTTGGTTACCAGACTATTTAAAGGAATTCCCAGGTCAGCAGGATGTTTTACGCTATGCACTAACAGCCAATGCTCCGGAAACTAAAGACAACGATTTTACATGGAAAGATTTCCAGGCACGTAACAATAACGAGTTAGTTGCCATTTTTGGTAACTTCATTAACCGTGTGGTTGTTTTAACAAACAAATACTATAACGGCTTTGTTCCAGCACCAAGTACATTATCTCAAGTAGATGAAGAAACTTTAGCGGCAGTTAAAGCCTATCCAAACGTGATTGCAAGTTCTGTAGAGCGTTACCGTTTTAGAGAAGCACAACAGGAGTTAATGAATCTGGCACGTTTAGGAAATAAGTATTTAGCAGATGAGGAGCCTTGGAAAGTGGTTAAAGAAGATGAAGCACGTACACAAACTATTATGTATGTAGCCTTACAGATTGCTTCGGCTTTAGCAACCTTGAGTGAACCATTTTTACCATTTACATCAGATAAATTAAAAGGTATTTTAGCATTAAATGAAAATGCAAATAGCTGGGATGAAGTTTCTGTTAAGGACGTGTTGCTTCCTGTAGGTCATCAAATAGGTCAATCGGAGTTGTTATTTGCTAAGATTGAAGATGAAACCATTCAATTTCAATTAGATAAATTGGAAGCAAGTAAAAAGGCTAATGAAGCCGCCAATAAAGCGGTAGAGCCGCAAAAAGATACCATTACGTTTGATGATTTTACGAAGCTTGATATTCGTGTAGGAACGATTATTGAAGCCGAAAAAATGCCTAAAGCGAAGAAATTATTAGTGTTGAAGGTTGATACAGGAATCGATACAAGAACTATAGTTTCTGGTATTGCAGAAAGCTTTACACCAGAAGAAGTGGTTGGAAAAAAAGTAACGGTTTTAGTCAACTTGGCACCAAGAGCGTTACGTGGTGTGGAAAGTGAAGGGATGATTTTAATGACTGAGAATGCTGAAGGAAAACTGGTTTTTGTTAATCCAGACGATTCTAATGTTGCTAACGGATTACAGATTAGTTAGAACTTCCAAATAAATAAAAAGAAAGAGCCATATACTATGTAAATGGCTCTTTTTTTTGTTTTTAGATATGAAAATACTGAATTAGATTTCAGTTTTGGTTGTGAATTATTACAGTTATAATAAGGGTGAAATTAAAATGTAATTTTTAACATTTTAACTTATTTAGATTTAATAAAAATAAATATATTTGCCTGAGGTAATTCATTTATTAATAGACTCTTGGGTAAAAAGAAGAAAGAAAAAGCCATAAAAAAGCTTAAGAAGTTAGAAGCAGCAGGCATTGTCCTTCCTGAAAAAGTGAAGACTAGCTGCTGTAAAAAATTTAAAAAAGGAGAGAATAAGCGTTGTAAAAAATGCCCTTGTTTCGATTTGCTTAAGAAGGTAGCCTAAATATTAGGAACAATTTTTTATTCATACATATTTGAAAAACAGATGATTCATTTTGAGTTATCTGTTTTTTTTGTTTTATAGATGTTACAAAGTCAATTTTTTTGTGTCTAAAAAGGCAAACATGCAGTTTTATATGGGGTTTTCAGAAGTTATTTTTCTCAGAATATAATCTATAACCATTAACCTTTCGTATATTAGTGTGTGCTATTAATTAATTTAAAAAAATCTATGAAACGTTTAATTTTATTGTTTGTGGCCGTAACAATGATGGCCTGTGGCGGTTCGAAAACCGTAAGAGTATCTCAAAAAGTAATCAAAGGAAACTGGAATTTAAGTACTATAACTTATAGTAAAGCCGGAAAATATGATGTGACTTTGTTAAATGACGCTGAAAAATCATGCTTTGAGGGTAGTACCTGGCAGTTTGTCCCGAATAATAACACAGGGATTTATACTATTGAAAAGTATGCTTGTGAAACTGGAGATCGTCATTTTATTTTCACCATTGATGAAGTGGATAAGGCAACCGGTCTTTACGACTTTTTATTAAAGCCAACCGATGAAAAAGGTAAATCGGAAACTAATAAGGGTTTTAGATTGAGTTTAACATCGTTGTCAGATACACAAATGCAATGGCAACAAACGGTAATTGTCGATAATCAGCCGTTTACCATTTCGATGAATTTCAGTAAACTATAATTATTAAAAATCTTAAAAAAGAACTATTAATATGAGAAAGTTAATAAACAAAATAGGAGTTTTAAGTCTAACAATAGCGTTAGTTGTATCGGCAGTTAGCTGTAAGTCTATCCAAAATGCTAATAATGCACAAAAAGGCGGTGTTCTTGGTGCAACCGGAGGAGCTATTCTTGGAGCTATTATTGGTAACAATGTTGGTAAAGGTGGTAATGGTGAACTTGGTGCTGTTATTGGTGGTGTTGTTGGTGGTGGTGCCGGTGTGCTTATTGGTAACAAAATGGATAAACAGGCGCAACAAATTGAAGAGGAAATTCCAGGAGCTCAGGTAGAACGTGTAGACGAAGGTATTGTTGTAACCTTTGATGAAACCAGTGGTGTGTATTTCGATACTGCTAAATACAATATTAATGCGGCTTCTCAAGAAACATTAAACAAGCTTATAGGTGTGTTTAAAGAGTATCCGGATACAAATATTTTGGTAGTTGGGCATACAGATAGTGCTGGTGCAGACGATTATAACATGACTCTTTCTAAAAATCGTGCCAATGCGGTTACTTCATATTTAAAAGCTAACGGAATTTCTTCTGGTCGATTAACAACAAACTGGTTTGGAGAAGAACAACCTATTGCAGATAATTCAACTGCTGAAGGTCGTGCTAAAAACCGTCGTGTAAATGTAGCGATTGTACCAAATGATAAAATGATACAAGACGCTAAAGCAGAAGCTGGCGAATAAAATATAAACTTATGTTTGCTTAAATCTCGTTTTCAATGTTTCTTTGAAAACGAGATTTTTTTTGCAATAAACCCACAGTAATGACTTCACTAATTCAATATATCACCTCACAAACTCAATTACCAGAATCTTCAGTAAAAAACACGGTAGACTTACTTAATGAAGATTGTACTATTCCATTTATATCGAGATACCGAAAGGAGCGTACAGGGAATTTAGATGAGGTTCAAATTGGAGATATTGTAAAATATAAAGAACAATTTGAAGCTTTAGAAAAACGCAAAACGGCGATTTTAAAAGCTATTGAAGAACAGGGAAGTTTAACCCCTGAACTTCAAAATAAAATTGAATCCACTCAGGATTTAACAACGCTGGAAGATTTATACTTACCGTTTAAGAAAAGTCGAAAGACCAAAGCTGAAAAAGCACGTCAAAACGGATTAGAGCCGCTGGCGAAAATCATTATGAGTCAGAATGCAAACGATGTTGAATCGATTGCTTTTAAATATGTGAAAGGAGAGGTTAACTCGGTTGATGAAGCTTTAGAAGGCGCGCGCCATATTATTGCCGAATGGATTAACGAACGTACCGATGTTCGGAATAATATCCGTTATCAAATGGAGCGTTTTGCCATGATTGCAACAAAAGTGGTGAAGTCAAAAGAAGGCGATGAAAATGCGCAGAAATTCAGAGATTATTTCGATTGGGAAGAAAATTTAAGTCGAATTCCATCGCATCGCTTATTGGCTATTTTACGAGCAGAATCAGAAGGATTTATAAAAGTGAAAATCTCTATCGATGATGATCGAACTTTAGCAAAAATTGAAGATCGCATTATTCGTTCTAATAATGCCTGTGCAGCCCAAATAGAAATAGCTATCGCCGATGCTTACAAACGTTTGTTATTGCCTGCGTTATCTAATGAAGCTTTACAAATTGCCAAGGAAAAAGCCGATGCTTCAGCCATTTCGGTATTTGCAAGAAATTTGAAGCAATTGTTATTAGGTTCACCGTTGGGTGAAAAACGCATATTAGCTATCGACCCTGGATTTAGAACAGGTTGCAAAGTGGTATGTTTAGATGCGCAGGGGAGTTTATTGTATAACGAAACGATTTATCCGCATCCGCCTAAAAGTGATAGCACAGGCGCTATTAAAAAGCTGAGTTCTCTTTGTGAAGCTTACAAAATTGAAGCCATTGCTATAGGTAACGGTACAGCCTCGCGTGAAACGGAAGCGTTGGTTCGCAAGATTCATTTTAAGAATGATATACAAGTCTTTGTGGTAAGTGAAGCTGGTGCTAGTATTTATTCGGCGTCAAAAATTGCCCGTGACGAATTTCCGGATTACGATGTTACCGTTCGTGGTTCGGTGTCTATCGGTCGACGTTTGCAGGATCCTTTAGCAGAATTGGTAAAGATTGAAGCAAAATCGATTGGTGTTGGGCAGTATCAGCACGATGTCGATCAGACTAAACTGAAAAAGGAATTAGATATTGTTGTTCAGAGTTGTGTAAATGCTGTTGGTGTTAATATTAATACAGCGAGTGTAAGTTTATTGAGTTACGTTTCTGGAATTGGACCAAAACTGGCTGAGAATATTTTTAATTACCGGAATGAACACGGTATGTTTAAATCGCGTGCTGGCATTAAAAAAGTGCCGAGGTTGGGTGATAAGGCGTTTCAGCAGGGGGCAGCTTTTTTACGAATTAAATCGGCAAAAAATCCGTTGGATGATTCGGTTGTTCATCCGGAAAGTTATGGTATTGTAGAACAAATGGCGAAAGATTTAGGTAAAGATGTAGCCTCGTTAATAGGGAATGAGCAAATTTTAAATGCCATAGATTTAAAACGCTATTGTACAGAAGCTATTGGACTACCTACGCTTGAGGATATTGTAAAAGAGCTTAAAAAACCAGGATTAGATATTCGAGAGCAGGCTAAGGTGTTTACGTTTAATCAAAATATAAAAACGATTAACGATTTACAGGAGGGGCAATTGCTTCCGGGAATCGTGAATAATATTACTAACTTCGGCGCTTTTGTAGATGTTGGTATTAAAGAAAGTGGCCTGATTCACGTTTCAAATTTGTCAGATAGTTTTGTGAGCGATGTCAATGCACACGTGAGTTTACATCAGCAGGTTATTGTTAAAGTTTTAGAGGTAGATATTCCGCGAAAGCGTATTCAATTAAAGCTTCATAAATAGCAGAAGAAATTTAATATTTATTTGCTGATTTCAGTTTTTCACATCCGTGATAATAACTATTTTTAGCGGCTTGTTAAATGGTTAATTTTTAGTTGAATGAAAAAGGCGAGATTGGCTTTGGCTATTGGAATATTATGCATTTCCATATTTCCGATTTTAGTGAAGTTGAATTTAACTCCAGGGGTAATTTCGGCCTTCTATCGCATGGCATTTTCTTTGGTGTTGTTATTACCATATGTATTAATTACACGTCAGTTTAAAATTCCGAATTTAAAAACGGCTTTATTAGCCATATTGTGTGGTGTTATTTTTGGAAGCGATGTCGCTGTATGGAACATCGCCATTCAGGAATCTACGGCAACGCAAGCGTCGTTGTTAACCAATTTATCTCCGGTTTGGGTGGGTGTTTTAGCGCTATGTTTTCTAAAAGATAAACCTAAAGTAAATTTCTGGATTGGTACGGTAATCGCGGTTTTTGGAATGGTGATGTTGGTTGGTTTTTCGGTTTTTCAAAATTTAGATTTCGATTTGGCTTTTAGCTTTGGCGTACTGTCGGGAGTTTTTTATGCCTTTTATATGTTAATCAGTAAAGAAGTTTTGAAGACCATGAACGTGCTAACCTTTATGGCTTTAAGTTTAATGGCTTCTTCGGTTTATCTGGCAGGCGTAAGCTATGCTTTAGAGGAACCTTTTTACGGGTTTTCTAACACTGGCTGGCTGGTATTGGTTGTTCAGGCGGTTTTATGTCAATTACTGGCTTGGATTCTCATTAGTTATGCTACTCAACATATGCGAGCAACACGTGTATCTGTAAGTTTACTGGGACAAGGTATTTTAGCTTCGTTTTTAGCATGGTTGTTTATAGGTGAAGCTATATCATTTCAAATGGTGGTTGGCGGTTTAATTTTGTTATTTGGCATTCGAATAACTTTTTACGACAAACCTATTTTTGTAAATCTTCAAATCAAGAGGCAAAAGCCTGCTTTATAATGTTTTTATCATCGGCTGATATTTGTTTTGTGTAACACAAGTTGCTGATATTGTCTTAATTATTCTTGAAATTAGACTATAATTAAAGAATGATTAAAATGAAAACATATCGTAAAACTTCAGGGATTTTAGTTTTGCTGTTTTCTATGGTTATTTCGTTATTGTATGCATGTGATTCTAATTCAGATAATAATGAAATTAATAGTAACGATAAGGCTATAACAAGTGCAGATCGGGATGCATTATTGTTTATGCTAGAAGAAGAAAAACTAGCAAGAGATACTTACACATATTTAAATGATAAGTGGGCGATTAATCAGTTTGCGAATATTAAAAATAGCGAGCAAACACATATGGATGCCATTGAAAGTTTGTTGATTGAATATGACATTGACTATTCCATATTACCAATGGGACAATTTAAAAATACGGAGTTACAAGATTATTATAATCAATTTGTAGTTGATGGTTCTGCAAGTCAGCTTAAAGCGCTTAATGTTGGTGCGACTATAGAGGATTTAGATATTGTTGATTTGCAGGAGTATATAGATACAATTGAGAATACTAAGGTAATTTCTGTGTTTGAAATGTTGCAATGTGGCTCTAGAAATCATTTAAGAAGTTTTGAGGAAGCCATTGATGTGTCTGGAGGTACTTATTTACCTCAGTTTTTGAGTGTTGAGGATTATAATGCCATAATTAGTTCAGCTAATGAAAAGTGTGGTCAATAATGATAAAGTAATTTTAAAGTATAAAAAAAGCGAACCAAATAGGTTCGCTTTTCTGTATTTAGACGAATAATAATTATTTATTCATATTTCTCATTTCATCTGTAAACGTATCTAAGTCTACACCATTGCTTACTAATGTTAAAGCTTTGTCTACAATGTATTTTACGTTTTCAGGGTGAAAACCAAGACCAACAGCTATTTTTCTAAGTAAAAGCTCTTCAAGGTCTCCTTTAATATGATCTACATAAACCATACGAGCTAAATCGAATAAACGCTCTAAACGTCTTTCGTAATCGTGTGGTGGATTAATAGGATGCGATTTATAATCTTCTAAAATTAAGTTATAATCAGCCTCACTAATATCTAAGTTTCTTGCTAATCTGTCTAAAAAGGCTCTTTCATCAAGAGAAATAAAACCATCAGCCATTGCTACGCGAACAATAGCAGCAAAATGGTCTTCATTACGCTTTTTAAACCCACTATCAAATAAATCTGAAAACGACATATGTTTTAATTGTTTTTAAAGTGCTGCAAACGTACATATTTTTTGGCAATTTTATTATAAAAAACAGTTTGAAAATCTGATTTTTTCATCAATAAGTAACCTTAATAAGGTTAGAGTGTTCATGTCTTATTTTCAACAAGATAATAAGAATTAAAATTATCTCAAAGCTTTAAAAAAAAAGATTGTAAACTGTATCTTTGTTGCTTTAAAACCCAATACTTAGGTGAGTAAAACAGATATCGCCCAAACCTACGAACAGCTTTTGCAAACGCAAAAGCTGCAAATTGCTATTGCCAATACTCAAAGTAGAATACATTTAAAAGGCCTTGTCGGATCTGCGTTGTCTTTTGTAATATCGAATGCGTTTAAAAACAGTGATAAACCGTTTTTAATGGTGTTTAATGATAAGGAGGAAGCAGCGTTTCATTTAAACGACTTGGAACAGCTTTGCGGAAAAGACGATGTGCTTTTTTATCCGGGAAGTTACCGCAGGCCTTATCAAATTGAAGAAACCGATAATGCCAATGTGTTATTGCGTGCAGAGGTGCTTAACCGCATTAATTCTCGTAAAAAGCCGGCGATTATTGTTACCTATCCCGATGCGCTTTTTGAGCAGGTGGTTACCAGAAAGGAGTTAGAGCGTAACACCTTGAAGATAGCGGTAAACGATAAGTTATCTATTGATTTTGTAAACGAGGTATTATTCGAGTATCAGTTTAAACGCGTTGATTTCGTTACCGAACCAGGTGAATTTTCTGTTCGAGGAGGTATAGTTGATGTCTTTTCGTTTTCTCACGACGAGCCTTACCGTATTGAGTTTTTTGGTGATGAGGTCGATAGTATCCGAACGTTTGATGTTGAAACACAATTGTCGGTCGATCAAATTAAGAAGATCAATATTATTCCGAATGTTGCCAATAAGTTATTGGAAGAAAGCAGGCAGAGTTTCTTAAAATACATTGCACAGAAAACAGTAGTATGTTTAAAGAATGCCGATTTATGTTTTTCTCGTATCGACGATTTTTATGAAAAGGCTGAAGAGGCTTTTAAAACCTTATCTTCAGATATAAAGCATGCTAAACCAAACGAATTGTTTTGTCATGCAGATTTACTGAAAAAGCAATTACTGGATTTTTCATTAGTTGAATTTGGAAGAAATTCGGTGTTTAATGCTTCCGAAGTTATCGAATATCATACCACGCCGCAGCCGTCTTTCAATAAACAGTTCAATTTGTTAATTGAAGATTTAAACGCCAATCATGAAAAAGGGTATACCAATTATATCGCTTGTGTGAGTGAGCAGCAGGCGAAACGTTTTCATGATATTTTCGACGATTCGCATTTGGATGTTAAGCAGTATTCAACCATTATTTTGTCTTTGCATCAAGGGTTTATAGATGCCGATAGTAAAATGGTGTGTTATACCGATCATCAAATTTTCGAACGTTATCATAAATTCAGTGTTAAAAATGGCTACGCTAAAAAGCAAGCAATTACGTTAAAAGAGTTGACCAATCTGGATATTGGAGATTACGTAACACATATCGATCATGGTATCGGGCGTTTTGGTGGACTTCAAAAAATAGATGTTGAAGGAAAGAAACAGGAAGCTATAAAACTAGTATATGGTGAGCGCGATGTCTTGTATTTAAGTATTCATTCGTTACATAAAATTACCAAGTTTAATGGAAAAGATGGTAAGCCACCTAAAATTTATAAATTAGGGAGTGCCGCCTGGAAAACCTTAAAAGAAAAAACAAAGTCGCGTGTAAAACATGTGGCATTTAATTTAATAAAACTTTACGCGAAGCGTAAAACTGAAAAAGGATTTCAATACAAGCCTGATAGTTACATGCAGCATGAGTTGGAAGCGTCTTTTATTTACGAAGATACTCCGGATCAAAGTACAGCTACAGCCGATATTAAAGCCGATATGGAAAGCGAACGTCCTATGGATAGATTAGTTTGTGGCGATGTTGGCTTCGGGAAAACCGAGGTAGCTATTCGAGCAGCTTTTAAAGCGGTTGATAATGGTAAACAAGTGGCTGTATTAGTGCCGACAACGATTTTAGCATATCAACATTACAGAACCTTTAGAAAGCGATTGAAAGATTTCCCCGTAACGGTAGATTACGTGAATCGTTTTAGAACAGCAAAGGAGAAAAAGGAAACGCTTACCGGTGTAGAGAGCGGTGCTGTTGATATTATTATAGGAACACATCAATTGGCCAATAAAACGGTAAAGTTTAAAGATTTAGGCTTGCTAATTGTAGACGAAGAGCAGAAGTTTGGAGTAGCCGTAAAAGAGAAGCTAAAAACTATAAAGGATAATGTTGATGTGTTAACCTTAACGGCAACACCAATACCGAGAACACTTCAGTTTAGCTTAATGGCAGCTAGAGATTTATCGGTAATTACCACACCACCACCAAATCGTTATCCAATAGAAAGTCATGTCATTCGTTTTAATGAAGAAACCATTCGCGATGCGGTGAGTTATGAGATAGAACGTGGCGGTCAAATATTTTTTATTCATAACAGAATTGAAAATATTAAGGAAGTCGCTGGCATGATTCAGCGTTTGGTGCCTGATGCCAAAGTAGGTGTAGGTCACGGGCAAATGGATGGTAAAAAACTGGAAGAATTGATGCTTTCCTTTATGGATGGTGCTTTCGATGTGTTGGTGAGTACTACCATTATTGAAAGTGGACTAGACGTACCTAATGCCAATACCATTTTTATCAATAATGCGAATAATTTCGGATTGAGCGACTTGCACCAAATGCGTGGTCGTGTTGGTCGTAGTAACAAAAAGGCGTTCTGTTATTTTATTACTCCCGAATATTCAGCGATGACAGATGATGCCAGAAAACGTATTACAGCATTAGAGCAGTTTACCGAGTTAGGTAGTGGTTTCAATATCGCTATGAAAGATTTGGAAATTCGTGGAGCCGGTGATTTGTTAGGAGGAGAACAAAGTGGATTTATTAATGAAATTGGGTTTGATACGTATCAGAAAATATTAAACGAAGCTATTGAAGAGTTGAAACAAAACGAATTCAAAGACTTATACGACGAGAATGAAGATGAGAAAGAATACGTAAAAGACGTGACTATCGATTCCGATTTTGAGCTATTGTTTCCAGATGATTACGTTAATAATATTACCGAACGATTGAGTTTATATACGCAGTTAAACGGGTTTAAAACTGAAGCTGAATTGCAAAAGTTTGAAAGCGAACTTATCGATAGATTTGGCGAATTGCCAAAGCAGGTTAAAGACTTGTTGAACAGTGTGCGTATCAAATGGATTGCTACTAAAGTCGGCTTTGAAAAAGTGATTATGAAACAAGGTAAGTTTATTGGTTATTTTCTTAACGACCAGCAAAGTAGTTTCTATCAAAGTAAGAACTTTACCAAGGTACTACAGTTTGTGCAAACGCATCCTTCGGCATGTAAAATGAAAGAGAAACAAACGCGTAACGGTTTAAGATTATTACTTACTTTTGATAATATTAAAACCGTAGACCAAGCGTTAAAAGCGATACAGCCTATCATGGCTTAATAATTGATTATAAATAATTTACAAATACCCTGAATTTTGAAAAGGTTTTTAATACTAATTGGCTTAATCTCAAATGTGTTAATGGCGCAGCACAGCATAAAAGGTGTGTTTTCTCCGCCTGAAGATTATCGTGTGGCGGTGTTGTATAAGGTAACACCAACCATTTCAGAGTATATTACCCATGCCGAAGTTAAGAAGGACGGGAAATTTGAAATTAAATTAGACTCTACAGTTGCTAAGGGCATGTACCGTATTGTGTACGCTATTCCGGAAGAAGATTATAACTTCGATATTATTTATAATAAGAAGGAAGATATCAACTTAACATTTAATTCTGAAACAGGTTTGAAGATTCTTTCTTCTGCAGAAAATAAGTTAATGGCATCGTATAGTAACAGTATGTCCATGATTACGCATAGCATTAATAACTTTTATAGTGAAAAGAGTAAGGATACCACGGCTTTAGTTTCTATTTTTAAAACACAGCGCGAAGCTCAAAAGGGGTTTGAAGATTTGGCTAAGAATACCATTGCTTTAACGTTTATTAAAGCAAACAAGCCTTATATTCCGAAGCATTACGAAGATGTTGATACCTATAGTAAAAATGTAAAAATACACTATTTTGATCATGTGAACTTTACGAATAAAACACTTCAAAGTTCTAATTTCTTGAATGAACGCATGGTGAATTATGTTTTTGGAGTAGTTACCGATTCGATTAACAGAGAAGCAAACTACAAGAAAAACATCAATGTGTTTTACAATGCGATGAAAGAGGCCCCCATAGAAATTAAGCGTACTTTATTGGTCGATCTTTGGGAGCAAATGCGTGATTTGAATTATGAGAAGACTGCCAATTATATTTCAGATACTTACTTGATTAATATAGCGAAGCAGTTAAAAGATAAAGATCTTATTGAAGGTTTAACTTTATATAAGAACATCTCTATTGGAAAGGTAGCGCCAGATTTTTCTTTTGAACAGGAAAAGAATGGTGTTAAGACTACAAAAAAGCTGAGTGAATTAATAGGAGCTAAAAATTATATTCTGGTATTTTGGAACAGTACATGTGCTCATTGTTTAGATGAAATTCCGCAGTTGGAAGCTTTTGTTAAAGACAAGAAAAAGGAAGAAGTAACAGTAGTTGCTATTGGCTTGGAAGATTCACCTGAGTACTGGAGTCGAGTTGTAAAACGTCTTCCGGATTTTATTCATGTTTATGGTGCCGGATATTGGGATAATGAAATTGGAGATAGTTATGGCGTAACAGCTACACCTACTTATTTTGTGTTAGATTCAGAAAAGCATATTGTTGCTAAACCTGAAGATATTGATGAGTTAAAACTGTATTTTGAAAAGCAAAAAAGCAAGGCTAAGAATAAAGCTTCTCAAAAATGATAAAAGGCATCTTTTAGGTGTTCAATATGGTAGCTTTTACCATGTTTAATGATCGCAATAATATCAAAACGGACTTCTACATCTAATTGATTTTCGGTAACATATTCATCAACAGCTTTCACTAAGTTTTTAATTTGTTTGGGCTTCACAAAATCTTGTGGGTCCCCAAAATCGGTATTCGAACGGGTTTTAACTTCAATAATGGCTAAAGTATCGTTTTGTTGAGCTATAATATCCACTTCGGCTTTATCAAATCGGTAGTTACGTTCTACAATAGTATAGCGATGTTCTAAGAGAAAGTCAACTGCTAATTGTTCGCCTTTTTTACCTAATTCATTATGTTGTGCCATACCTTGTTTGGTTGAATAATAGGTCTTAATTTAGAGAATTGAAATTGTATTTACCTCATTTAAATTAAATTAAATTTTTAGTCTTGTCTAAAAATATTTTTAACATCATATAAATTAAAGTATATTTGTTTGTGTTTTGAGCAAAACTTGGAACATTTAAATCTCGATTATAGAGTAAATTTTATACATAAACTTGTTATATGTACACGTATAATCCCATATCAGCACTACTTGTGTTTTTTGTTATTGGAGGTCTTTTGTATTTTTTATTCAGACCTTCTAAAGGATGGTATTGGATTTTAAAAAATCAGTTTTCAAGTAACGAAAAGACTATTATTGAAGACGTTTTAAAACAACTGTATCATTTTGAAAACTCGAATAATAAGGTAGATATGAAAACCTTAGTTCATATGTTGAGTTTTAGTAACAAAAAAATTGTTGAAGCCATTAAAAAAATGACGATTAACGATTTAATTTACTTTGAATCCGACATACTAAAACTTACCGAAAAAGGCCGCGAATATGCTTTACGTATTGTTCGGGTTCACAGGCTTTGGGAACGTTATCTAGCAGATAAAACAGGATTTCATAAAATCGAATGGCACGATAGAGCGGAGTCTATGGAGCATAGATTAACGCATGATGAAGTTGAAGAATTATCGATGCATTTAGGTCACCCAAAGTTCGATCCGCACGGTGATCCTATACCTACGAAAACAGGGAAAATGGCACAGGTAAAAGGTGTCGAATTGCCGTTGTTACAAGTTGGCGCCGTGGGTAGAATTACGCATATTGAGGACGAGCCTGAAGTAATTTATAAGCAGATTTTAGCTGAAAATATTCATATGGGTTCTTTAATTAAAGTGGTTGAAAATAATGCTACGCGTATTGTATTTCTATCGGAAGGTGAAGAATTTAAATTGGCGCCCATTGTTGCTGCAAATTTAACGGTAGCACCTTTAGAGAAAGAAGTTGCTGTTGAAGATAATGTGGCACGATTATCTAGTTTAAATGAACATGAAACGGCAAAAATCATCGGGATTTCCCGCGAAAGTCGAGGAGAAAGTCGCAGACGTTTACTCGATTTGGGTTTTGTAAAAGGGGCCGATGTGAGCATAGATTTGGTAAATCCTTTGGGCGAGCCTAATGCATATTTAATTAAGGGAACGTCAATTGCTTTACGTAATGATCAGGCGGCTAAAATCCTTATTAAGAAAGAGTAGATTATGGAAACGAAAATAAATACAGCCTGCGAAACTTGTGAGCATTTCAATAAAGACGGATTGAAAAAATTGGGTGTTCGTACCGATAATTTCGATTTTGTTGTGGCTTTGGCAGGAAATCCGAATACAGGAAAAAGTACGGTGTTTAATTCGCTTACCGGGTTGCGCCAACATACAGGAAACTGGCCAGGAAAAACGGTGACAAGAGCCGAAGGTGGTTTCGAATATAATACTAAAAAATATAAATTAGTCGATTTACCGGGGACCTATTCCTTGTTATCTACCTCGGAAGATGAAACTGCTGCAAGAGATTTTATTCTCTTCGGAAAGCCGGATGTTACGGTTATTGTCGTTGATGCCAACCGATTGGAACGTAACCTGAATTTAGTACTCCAAATTCTTGAAATTACAGATAAAGCCGTGCTGTGTCTAAACCTTATGGATGAAGCCGAACGTAACGAAATAGAAATTGATGTACGCACCTTGTCACGCGACTTAGGAATTCCTGTGGTACCGGCCAGTGCGCGTTTTAATCGTGGTATTCCAGAGCTCATTCAAACCATAAGTGAAATTGCCAGCGGTAAAATTGTATGTAAACCGCATCGTATTAAAAGTGTTCCTGAAAATATTGAAAGGGCTGTTAAAACCTTAACGACTGAAATTGAAAAGGAATTTCCGAATATCTCTAATAGCCGATGGATTGCCTTTCGATTATTAGAAGGTGATAAGCAAATTATTGAGGCACTTAGAACGGGAGAATTTGTTTAAATATTAAACATAATGAAGGAAAATAATATAGATCATATCATCGAACTATCTAACGAATTACGCTGGCAAATTGGTGATGAGTTTCACGATAATTTAACGGAAAGTATTTATGCTGATGCCGCAGATATTGTTAAAGATTCAGTAAGAACCAGTAATTCAGATAAACGTTTTAGGTTAGATGCGAAAATCGATAAAATTGTAACCAGTAAACGATTTGGGTTTCCAATCATGTTTTTAATTCTGGGAACAGTTTTATGGATTACCATTCAAGGGGCTAATTATCCGTCGTCTTTGTTAGCAAATGTATTGTTGGATCATATTCATCCTGCTTTAAAAAGTGGAGCTGCAAGTATTGGTATGCCTTGGTGGTTAGATGGGTTTTTAATTGATGGCGTGTATTTGGCGGTAGCATGGGTTATTGCAGTGATGTTACCACCTATGGCTATCTTTTTCCCCATGTTTACTTTGTTAGAAGATTTCGGGTATTTGCCCCGAGTGGCCTTTAATTTAGATGCCTTATTTAATAAGTCTGGAGCACATGGAAAACAGGCATTAACTATGAGTATGGGCTTTGGTTGCAATGCTGCAGGTGTTGTGGCTGCGCGAATTATTGATAGTCCCAGAGAACGGCTTATTGCCATTTTAACCAATAATTTTTCATTGTGTAATGGACGCTGGCCAACCCAAATTTTAATTGCAACAATTTTCATTGGGGCCGTGGTACCGAAATCATTGTCTAGTTTGGTGTCTTTATTAGCGGTAATTGGTGTGGCAGTCTTGGGTATGGCTTTTATGTTTGGGGTATCATGGGGATTGTCAAAAACGGTTTTAAAGGGTGAAGTGTCCACATTTAATCTAGAATTACCACCATACAGGCCACCACGTTTTTGGAAAACCATTTATACGTCTTTAATCGACCGAACGTTAATTGTATTGTGGCGTGCTGTTGTATTTGCTGCGCCGGCAGGAGCCGTGATTTGGCTCATTTCTAATGTCCATATAGGTAGTGAAAGTATTGCCGCCTGGGCGATAAATGGCATGGATGGTTTCGGATTTCTTTTAGGATTAAACGGTGTGATTTTATTAGCCTATATCGTTGCGATTCCGGCGAACGAAATTGTAATTCCAACGATTTTGATGCTTACGGTTTTAGTAACAGGAGTGGCAGGTGGAGAAGGAGCAGGTGTGATGTTTGAACTGGATTCTATTAATGCCACAGCTGATGTGTTAAAAGCTGGAGGCTGGACCTTGCTAACTGCTATAAACTTGATGTTGTTTAGCTTACTTCATAATCCATGTAGTACCACGATTTATACGATTTACAAAGAAACCAATAGTGTGAAATGGACCGTTGTGGCTTCGGTAATGCCCGTTATTTTAGGGTTTATCGTAACCTTTTTGGTAGCACAAATTTGGCGTCTTATTTTTTAGGTTTTTATTTCAGGGAGTACCGTAATCCAAAAAACAATCTGCGTCCTTGATTTGGTCCGTAAACATAAGACGGGTCGAAGGTTAGGGCATAAGGGTTATTAGGGGTTGATATGGCATTTCCGTTGTTGTCAAAGATTACGTCTTCATCAAAAGGGTCCTGAGCTCTGGCTATAATAAACGGGTTGCCTTTGTTAGGTGTCCAGTTCAATAGATTTTTGATGCCTCCGTAAATTTCAAAATTATTTAAGCCATCAAAGGTGAATTGAATATTTTGAATACTCCAAACGGGAGATTCAGGAAGTCTGGGGTCTAAATCGCCAAGTAAAGGTAATCGCATCGGGCCGTAAATATTTCCGGTATAATCGAAAGTTAGGTTGTATTTGTAGTTTTTGTAGGTCGCTGCCCAGGTTCCAGTAAAACTTTCGGTGAGCATTTGTTGTTCCGTAATACCGTTTTCAGTTTTAGATACATCCTGAAAAGTTACTCCTGTAAGTAGTTTTATACCGTTTGAAAACATAGTGTCTATGTTTAAACTCACCCCTTTGCTAATAGCTTTTCCATCTAAATTATCATAAATTATTTGATTTGGATTGGTATCGTAATCAGGTAGAATAATATTCGTGAAATGGGTGTACCATGCCGAGGCATCTAAACTAACTATAATGCCACTTTTGGTGTATAGTTTGGTTAAATAATTCAGGTTTATATTATAGGAACGTTCCGGTTTTAAAGCTTCAGTAATAACTACGTCTCTAGCGCCAGTTAAGGCGGCGTGTTCTTCTGTAAATAAATTAACGACTCTAAATCCTGTACCTGCATTTAAGCGTAAAATATCATGTTTTGAAGGTTTGAATTTATAAGCCATTCTTGGAGTGAATATGTTGCCATGTCTTTTATCGTAATCATAGCGCGCACCTAATAAAATATTATGGTTTTCACTGAAAGCGATTTCATCCTGAGCAAAAAATGACGGAATAACTATTTCGTCAGGAATTGGAGTTGCGGGTGTGTTATCGTTGTAGAAATTATAGCGTGTGGCGGCTCCAAAAAGTAAATCATGATTGGTTATTGATTTGTCCCATGTAAACTGTCCAAATCCAATGCGTTGCGTTGCTAAGTAAGGTGTGTTTCCATATACTGAATTTTGATTGTGGTCTGTATACGAGAATTGAAATAGGATGTTTTCATCAATTGGTAATTGATATTTTCCGAGGAGTTCAAAACGCTTTGTGTAAATGCTTTCGCCATATATTTCGTCTCCGCCTCTGTAATTTGAATTCCATTGCATTTCGCCTCCCCATCGGTCTTCATAAAAAAAGCGTCCGGCAACAGAAAAAAGGCGATTGTTATTTCGGTTAAAGTTCCATTTTTGAAATACTGAAATGCGGTCTTGTAAAGTTAAATCGGTGAAATTATCGTTGTTATTATCTGTGGGGTTACTGTAGTTGAAGTAATTAATACCCGTTAGTATATCTGCTTTATGACCTAGTTTTGCTTTAAAACCTAAATCGGTATTGACTTCTCCCCAGCCAGAAATGTAACTATCGGCAAAAACTATTGGAGCGTTCTCGGGAAGTTTGGTAATAATGTTGATTAAACCACCAACGGCTTCACTACCGTAAAGCGAGGAGGCCGGACCTTTAACGATTTCGATTTGTTCAATTAATGAATTCGGAATTCCAGATAAGCCATAAACTGTAGACAGTCCGCTAACAATTGGCATCCCATCAATAAGAACTAAAGTGTATGGGCCTTCCAGTCCGTTAATATGGATATCTCCTGTGTTACAGACGTTACAGTTAATTTGAGGGCGAACACCATTAACGTTCTGTAGAGCTTCAAAAATATTAGGTGTTGGGTTTTTCTTCAAGAAAGTAGGGGTGTAAACTTCGACAGGAACGGGGCTTTCAAGTCTTGATACAGCTTTTAAGGTTCCCGTAACGACTACTTCGTCAAGCATGTCAGATTCGTCTAAATAAAAATTAATGTTTAGAGCTTCTTCGTTAACTTTAATACGTTTAGTTTGGGTTTTATAGCCAGTAAATGAAGCTGAAATGGTATAAGTGCCAGTTTCAATATGAGCTATATTAAAGAAACCTTCTTCATTAGTAATAGCACCTTTAGAAATCTCTTTGATAAAAACATTAACATAAGGAAGCGGATTATCTTCAGAGAAAACACGTCCGCTAATGTGCTGTGCATTCGAAGAAATTGAGATTATTGTCATTAAAAATATTAGGGTTCTCATTAATTTGGTTTTTGCAAATGTAAATATAAATTTAGATTAGTCTAAAAATAGTTTTAAAATAATGATTAATATATATTTGTCATAAATAAAAGCAGAACCATGATTACGTTAACCGAGGAGAATTATATTAAGTCTATTTATCAATTGGGTAGATATGGAACCATGACTGTAAGTACAAACAGTATAGCAGAAGCTTTAGAGACAAAGGCGTCTTCGGTGACCGATATGGTAAAGAAGTTAGCGGAAAAAGGTTATGCGAACTATAAGCGCTATCAAGGCGTGTCTTTAACATCACAGGGTAAGAAAATTGCTTCCGATGTGGTTAGAAAGCATCGTTTGTGGGAAGTTTTTTTAGTAGAAAAGCTGAATTTTACCTGGGATGAGGTTCATGATATTGCGGAGCAATTGGAGCATATAAAGTCGGAAAAATTGATAAATGAACTGGATAAGCTTTTAGATTTTCCAACGCATGATCCGCATGGCGATCCGATTCCTGATAAAAATGGCGATATTAAGAAAACAGATAAAATACTTTTGTTTAATCTGGCTGAAAATAACAAAGGCGTTTGTGTGGGTGTAAAAGATACGTCGTCTTCGTTTTTGAAATATTTAGATAAGCATAAAATAGCTTTAGGTTCTGAAATTACGGTGGTTTCTCGCGAGGACTTTGATGACTCTATGGTAATTCAAATTAATGGAGTAACGACCATGAGTATTTCTCAGGCCGTTGCCAATAATCTTTTCGTTAAGGAAGAAGCTATCGGTTAAATATTTTAATGACAACCACAATCGTCGTTGCAGCAAGATTTTTTTGATGTCTTTTTTTTCCAAAGGAATTTTCTAATTAAAAACAGCAAGGCTAAGGCTACTGCCGAAAAAACAAGTATGTTTTGAATGATAGTGTTCATGTAACTTTAGCCGATATTTTTTAGAAAACCTTTCTTCTTTTTATTTTAAGAACTGATATGCTATTAAAGCTACAGCATAAGCTAAGCCAGTCATAAATACCAATTGTAAAGAAGGCCATTTCCAACTGTTGGTTTCTCTTTTAACAATTGCTAAGGTACTCATACATTGCATGGCGAATGCATAGAATAATAGTAACGATATTCCGGATGCAAAGTTAAATAACGGTCCGCCTAAAATTGGGTTGACTTCAGCAGCCATTCGGTTTTTTATCGTGGCTTCGTCATCACTTCCAACGCTGTAAATGGTAGCTAAAGTACCAACAAATACTTCACGGGCAGCAAAACTACTTACAATCGCAATACCAATTTTCCAGTCATAACCAAGGGGTCTGATAACTGGCTCGATAGCGCGACCTGTAATACCAATAAAGGAATGCTCTAATTTAAACGAGGCTATATGTTGTTGTAATTCGTCTTCAGATAAATTCTGAGAAGCATATTCTTTTGTGATGATGTCTTCAGCTTTATTAAAGTTGTCTCCAGGTCCGTAAGATGCCAAAAACCATAGGATAATAGAAATTGCTAAAATGATTTTACCCGCACCAAAAACAAACGATTTTGTTTTTTCTAATACCGTTAATCCTACATTTTTAAATAAAGGCAATTTGTAGTTTGGCATTTCGACAACAAAGAAGGATTTGCTCCTAATTTTTAAAACTTTATTTAAAATATACGCTGAACCTACGGCCGCTCCAAATCCAATAAGATATAATAACATAAGAGTTAATGCCTGATAACCTAATCCGAAGAAACGTCCTTCAGGAATGACTAACGATATAATTATTAAATACACCGGAAGTCTTGCTGAACAGGTTGTAAATGGTGTTACTAAAATGGTTATTAAACGTTCTTTCCAGCTCTCAATATTTCTGGTAGCCATTACAGCTGGAATGGCGCAGGCTGTACCTGAAATTAAAGGAACAACGCTTTTTCCGCTAAGACCAAAACGGCGCATAATACGATCCATTAAAAAGACCACACGGCTCATGTATCCGCTTTCTTCTAAAACTGAAATAAATAGGAATAAGAAGGCAATTTGCGGAATGAAAATAACAATACCACCAAGTCCAGGAATAATGCCTTCAGCTAATAAATTAGTAAAAGCACCTTCGGGTAATATTTCTTTAGTCCATTCACTTAATGAAGCGAATGTGCTATCTATAAAGTCCATAGGTACGCTAGACCAATCGTAAATAGCTTGAAAAATAACCAGAAGAATCAAGAAAAATATAAGGTAACCCCAAACTTTATGAGTTAATATTCTGTCCAGTCTGGTGCGTAAATCTTTAGCTTGAGAGGTGTCAATAGTCTGACCAACTTTAAGTACGTTGTTTATAAACTGGTAACGTTTAATAGTTTCTTTTTGTTGAAGTCGCTTAAGGTCGGCTTTACTTTTCGTTTTGAAATCATCTAAAGTTTCAACTTCATTTCTGTCAATTTTTCCAAAGTTGACATCCTGTGTAATCACCAACCAAAGCTTGTAAAGTAGCTGATTAGGGAAGGCTTTTCTTAGACTGTTAAAATAATCAACATCAACTTCCGAAGCATTTAAACAAGGTTCATCAGAAACCTCTTTGTAATTTGTAATAAGTTGCTTTAGTTCTTCAATACCTTGTTTTTTTCGGGTGCTGACTAATGCAATCTTGGTTTTAAGTTTTTTTTCTAAATAAGGGATATCTAAAGAAATACCTTTATATTCCATTCTATCGGCCATATTAATGACCAAAATGGTTGGGATTTCTAAGTCTTTTATTTGCGTGTATAAAAGTAGGTTTCGTTTTAAATTTTCAACATCGCTGACAACTACAGCAACATCGGGGAAATCTTTATCGTTTCTGTTAAGTAGTAATTCAATCACTACATTTTCATCTAACGACGATGCATTTAAACTGTATGTTCCTGGTAAATCGATAATATGTGCCTTAACACCACGAGGTAATTTGCAAATACCTTCTTTCTTTTCAACAGTAATCCCTGGGTAGTTTCCTACCTTTTGATTTAATCCGGTAAGGGCGTTGAACACAGAAGTTTTTCCTGTGTTTGGATTACCAATTAAGGCGACATTTATTTGTTTACTCATCTACTTTTTCAATTAGGATATGATTAGCAGTTTCTTTTCTAATCGCTAAATGCGACCCGTTAATATTTAAATACATAGGGTCTTGAAAAGGTGCTAATTGTACAAGCTCGACAGTATTTCCAGGTAAACACCCCATTTCTAAAAGTTTTAGCGGAATGTGAATAGACGAAACATCGGTTATGGTTGCTTTTTCGCCGCGTTTTAGATGTGCTAAAGTGTGTTGCAAGCTTATTTAGATTGAATTTAAAGAGGCAAAAGTAATGTAAAAATTTAGGCTAAAAAAATTGAGGCTAAAAAACTATTGTTCATACTCTTGTTTTAAGATGCTGATATCCTGAATGAGGCGTTCAATATCTTCGGGATTTGTGCCATCGTAAAAGCCACGAATTTGTCGTTTTTTATCAATCAGCATAAAGTTTTCGGTATGGACCATATCGAATGGGCCACCGTCACCATCGTCTTTTACGGCCAGATAACTTTTCCGCGCAAGCGCATAAATTTCTTTTTTATCGCCGGTAACTAAATTCCATTTTCTATCTATAACACCTTTTTGAACAGCATATCTTTTAAGTTGTTCTACAGAATCTATTTCAGGCGTTACCGTATGAGATAGAAGCATGACATCGTCGTATTTCATAATAGCGGTTTGAATATCGACCATGTTTTTTGTCATAATCGGGCAAATGGTTCCGCAGGTTGTAAAAAAGAAATCGGCCACGTAAATTTTATCGTTGTAATCGTCTTGAGTAATTGTTTTTCCATTTTGATTGATTAAGGAGAAATCGGCGATTTTATGATATTTTTTTTGATACTGAATGGTGGTATCGACCAACTCAGTGCTTACCATGGCAGGTTGATAAATTGGTAGCGGTTGGTAAACATTCAACGTGTTGTAAATAAGAGATATGATTATAACCGAAATGATAGCAAAAACTATAGCAAATGTTTTGTATCCTTTAAAAAACGAAAGCATTTCTGAAAAATTTGATTCTTGCAAAAATACATTGAAAATTAGAGACGCCGCAGGGATTATCTTTTAATTTCTTGTTAAAAACCAAGCGATTAAACAATTGTCTTTTTAAAGTTGGTTTAAAAGCTTACTTTTGGGCGACATAAAAAAATTGAATGACGTTATATGGAGTTTGTTATTAAAATTTCTCAATTCTTACTTAGCCTTTCGTTACTTATTATTTTACACGAATTAGGCCATTTTATACCAGCAAAAGCATTTAAAACACGCGTAGAAAAGTTCTACTTATTTTTCGATGTTAAATTTTCATTGCTTAAAAAGAAAATTGGGGAAACTGAATATGGAATAGGGTGGTTGCCACTTGGAGGTTATGTGAAAATTTCCGGGATGATTGATGAAAGTATGGATACCGAACAAATGGCGCAAGAACCGCAACCTTGGGAATTTCGCTCTAAACCAGCTTGGCAACGTTTAATTATTATGTTGGGTGGTGTTACTGTAAATTTCTTGTTGGCTATATTGATTTACATAGGTATGAGTTATTTTTATGGCGATATCTTTTTACCAAACGAAAATATTAAAGACGGACTTTTAATTGAAAGTACCGTGGCGAATAAGGCAGGTTTATTAACAGGAGATAAAATTTTATCGGTTGATGGGCAAAAGATAAATACGTATTCTGAAATTTCTGAAAAGGTTTTATTCGGTAAAGATGTGACTATTGAACGCGACGGTGTACAGTCGGTAGTGCATTTACCAGAAGATTTTTTAGCACAATTAATCGATTCCAAAGAAAAATCGTTTATCAGTCTTCGTGAACCATTTGTAGTTGTTCAGGTGCCAGATACGTCACTTAATGTATCTAGTGGATTGCAGAAGGGAGATATCGTTGTTAAGGTTAATGGAAACAAAACAAGGTATGCCGATCAGGTAAAAGGATATTTAAATGAGTTTAAAGGACAGGAAGTAACAGCTACGGTATTAAGAGACCAGTATGAAGTAGAACTGCCTTTAAAAATTGATTCAGAAGGTAAATTAGGATTGGTTTATGCCGGAAGATCGACTTCAGAAACATTAGAAGCATTAGGATACTACAAGTATGAAACAAAGGAATACGGTTTATTAGAATCGGTTCCGGTAGGTATAACCAAGTTTAAAGAGCGTATTGTGTCTTACTGGGATCAGTTAAGTGCTATTTTCACACCAAGTACAGGTGCTTATAAAGGCGTAGGTGGATTTAAAGCCATTTATGATATATTTCCAAGTTTTTGGAGCTGGCAGGTGTTTTGGGGAATAACAGCATTCTTATCAATTATGCTTGGCGTTTTAAATTTATTACCGATTCCGGCTTTAGATGGAGGTCATGTTATGTTTTTACTATACGAAATCGTTTCTGGAAGAAAACCTGGAGATAAATTTTTAGAGTACGCACAAATGGTTGGGTTCCTGATTCTCATTGCATTAGTATTGTTTGCAAACGGCAATGATATTTTTAAAGCAATTTTTAATTAAAATTTTTTCAAAAAATGTTTGCAGATATCAAAAAGGGTCTTATATTTGCAACCGCTTAGCGAAAGCAACGCATTAACACTCCTCCTTAGCTCAGTTGGTTAGAGCATTTGACTGTTAATCAAAGGGTCCTTGGTTCGAGCCCAAGAGGGGGAGCAAAATTTAAGCCTTACAGAAATGTGAGGCTTTTTTTGTGCTATTTTTTTCCAGAGAAGAGAATGAAATGGTTACTTCTTCGCGCTTTAGTTTGCACATATTTTGCACAATCTTGACCATAACAATTCAACATTATGGCAAATGTCAAAACTATTTTAGATACCAGACGAGCAAAATCCGATGGTAATTACAACATTATTTACCGAATTACACATTTCAAGAAGGTTTACACCATCAATTCGGGCTATTCAATTCCTAAATTATTTTGGGATGCTATTAAAAATGAAGTTAGCAGCGATCATCCTAACGCAAAGCTTATAAATATTAAATTATTTGAGGAGCATTATAAAATTCAGCATGCGTTATTGATGCTTGATGATCAATTTACCATTGAAAAATTAAAAATGATGCTCGACGGTAAATCCAGTGATAAGGCTGTAGATACTTTTGAAGTGTTTGCTAATAAATTAATAAAACAAATGTTAGATGCTAAGCGTACCGGTAATGCTATAGCTTATCAAGCTGCTGTTAATAGGTTAATAAAATACTGTGGTAAGGAAGTTTCATTTGAAGAACTAAATTACGAGTTGTTAGATGGGTTTATTCATCATTTAAAGGCATCAGGATTAAAACAAAACAGTATAGCCAGTTATTTAAGATCTATTCGAGCCATTTATAATAAGGCTATAAAACATAAGCTTGTGGGTAGAGCATATTATCCCTTTAGTGATATTACTGTTAAAGTAGAGAAAACACCAAGTAGAGCCATTTCTAAAGAAGCGATTATTAAATTGAATAGAATGGATCTGGAGGTAAATTCAGCAGAGTGGCAGGCATTACAGTATTTTATGCTTAGTTTTTATTTAAGAGGTATTTCATTTACAGATATGGCTTATCTAAAGCACGGCAATATTTGTGGTAATAGAATTGAATATCAGCGTCGAAAAACTCATAAACATTATAGTGTGAAACTCTTTAGTCCAGCGAAAGAAATATTAAATAATTTCAGAAGTAATGGTGATTATTTGCTACCTATTTTATCTAATTCTATTACAGAGGATAGTGTTGAAGCTAAAAAGATTCTATTACAATGGATAAAGACTACCAATAAGTATTTAAAGCGTTTATCGAAGCAAGCTAATTTACCAATTTCTATTACCACCTATACTGCGCGTTATACTTTTGCTCAAGTAGCCAAACAACTCAGATATTCCAACGAAATGATTGCAGAAGCATTAGGACATGAATATGGAAATAAAACAACGAATATTTATCTGGATAGTTTTGATGTATCTAAATTAGATGAGATGCATAAAAACGTAATTTTTTAGGTTAAATTTTTATATTTTGTAATCTAATAAGTTAAAGTTAAATAAGTATAATTTATTATGTTATAGACAATAGATGATTAACGATAAGTCACATTGGGAAATACCTAGTTCTATTGATGTAGAAGGGTTTTTAACTAAATATCCACCAGAATTTAAATATAAAATTGATCATTTTTATTTTATTGTAGAATACTTAGCAAAGGGAATGGAGCATGGCGATTTAGATCAAAACCTTGGTTTTATTAACACCAGTTCGGTGATACTTCAAAAAAGAATCAAAAACTACAAGCAGTATCTAGATCATATGCTTGAGCATGGTTTTATCCGTACAGATATGGAGTATATCCCTGGATATAAAAGCAAGGGGTATTTAATTAGTGGGAGAAATAAAGAAGATATGACCATTAATTTTATTCCAATTCAAGATGCTGTATCAAAGAGGAATAGAATTAAGGATAATGCTAAAACCATTGCTAAGAATAAAAAAACCGAAAAGAATTATCCATATTTAACCAAATGGTTTAATGAAAAGCTTGAGATTGACAGCCAAAAAGCTAAACTGAAATTAAATGAATTGTTTCCGGTAGAAACCGGTGGGATTAGAGGTCCAAAGATAGGAACTCCAAGTAGTCATACAAAAAAAGTAAAAGCAATTTACTCTATAAGCAAACTAGAAAACCTAAATTTTTATTATAGTGTTGATGATAATGTAGGCAGATTTCATTCTAATTTAACGAATATCAAAAAGGAGCTTAGAAATTATATTACTTATGATAGTAAGAAGTTAGTTAACGTTGATATTAAGAATTCGCAGCCATTTTTCAGTACTTTATTATTTAATACTGCTTTTTACGAAGAAAAAAGCGAAAATTTTAACATGTATAAGATGCCTTCATTAAGTAAAGTGATAGGGGAGGAATCTGAGTATATATCCTTAATCATTATGTTAGGAAAAACTTTGGAAAGTACTATGAATACTAGTTTTTCAGAGTATTTAGATATGGTTAATTCTGCAGATTTTTATAATACAATTCACACCAAATTATATCCAGAACAACCATTCGATAGACCAAAAGTGAAGTTAATGATTTTAATTTATTTTTTCTCAAAAAACAGATCAAAATCCCAATTCAAAAAGGATTTCAAGAATGCTCTTCCTGAAGTCCATAAATTATTTGCATTAATCAAAAGGAAGAACCATAAAGCATTATCTCATATCTTACAACGTATCGAAAGCGAAATAATCATTGAGCGTGTTACAAAACTCATTTCAATAGAAAAGCCCGAACTTCCAATATTTACAATTCACGATAGTGTTGTTACAACACAAGGTAATGAAAATTATGTCTCAGATGTTATTAAGGATGAAATAAAATTAGCAACAGGGCTTGATGTTAAACTCGGTTTAGAATATTGGAACCCAGGAGATTGATATGTGTTCTGTATTTGAATCGAGAAAAACTACAATTTATAACTGTTTAACAGAGGTATCCGGTAAAATCATTTAGTTTATGTAGCTGGACTTAGTTTACAGATAATGTTTTTGAATTATATTGGTAAAAGCAATAAGGATGTAGCAATTGTATTAACTAAATATTTTTAACCTAAACACATGTTAGGATTTACGTTTAAGGAATATAAAGAGACTTATAAGAACAGATTATTAGCTTATTTGGACGATTATGAAGACAATACTCCAGATTTGTTTTTAGAAGATGAATTGAAAACTTATAATGCCATTTACAATGAATTAAAATTCATAGTGGATAATTTTGATAAAAACTTTGAGAAGGAAATTAATCAAGGACTGAACAGGCATATATATCTTTCAATTATAAACAACTTTATTGAATCCCAGCACAAATTTAAGCCTATACCCAAACCATCTGTACCACAATCTATAGTCAATTTTGTATTCCAATCTATACTCAATCCTAAACCAAAAACCACATCCAAAGTCAATAACATATCAGTACCCCAATACACTAAGGAAGACTTAAATATAATTCTTAAAGAAAGTTGGGATTCATCTTGTAATGAGGATTATATTAAAAGTAATATGAAAAAAATATATAACAATATAATTACGAGTACTAAAAGAATAATAGATTTCATCAATGATGAAAAATCGAGGCTTCAAAATTCTGTAGATCCATATATAAAAACAGCGACTAAAGACTCAAGTATTATTATTAAAGATCATTTATCAAATAAGCCTAAAAAGTATTCTGAAAAATGGCATGCTTTAGCTTATCTGTTAGAATTGAAATTTAAAGGATTAAAGCCGCCTATAAGTACAGAAGGTACTTTTATTAAATCTGAATTGGAAAAAATAGGTAAAGCAAGAACTGGCTTATCTGGGCAAGGATTTTATAGGGCTGTTTTAAAGCACTATGATGATTTAGGAAACCCTGAATTACTAATAAAATCTTTTGGTAAAGATTGGAAGGAAACTATTCTAGAAATCACAAAAGAAAATAAGGATTTACAAGATTATCTGGATGAAAACAATTAACTAGGGTATTTCCAGGTATATTTAGGTATTAGTACTTACCTAAGTACCTCACTTCATTTGTTCCATCAATTTTTTTATTTAAAAGAACTCATGAAGAAAAAAGCAATTTTATTTCAAGGCCTATCAATCGAAGAACTTCAGGAATTGATAGGCACAATAGTTACGAAAAATGTAGCTGAGCTACAACACGAGCTACAATCCAAAAAAATTACGGGAGAACTACGGACGCAAGAAGAAACCTGCAATTTTCTATGGGTGGATTCAAGCATCTTATGTGCTTGGACTAACAAAGGTAAAGTCAAAGATTACGGAATAGGTGCTAGACTATATTATATGTGTTGTGATTTGTTAGAATGTTTAACGTTTTTAAAAAAAGTAAGACATGATAACATTTAAAATCACTCATGATAAAGAATCAGATTCAGATCGCAATCAATTTGAAGCATGCATAGCTCAAATACAAAAATCTAATATAGATATTACAACAGATTTTAAGACTTGGGTAAATTTAGGTTTTGCTATTTCTGGAGAATTTGGTGAAACAGGAAGAAAATACTACCACCAAATTAGTAAATGTAATAAGCAATATAATGAAGCTTTATGTGATAATCAGTATAATAAGTGTCTGTCATATAATCGTACAGATATTAATATATCTACATTTTATAAAACGGTAGAAATGCACGGTATTAAACTTAGCATACAGCCTAAAATGAACGATTTAGAAGTTGGAAAACATGAGGCAGAATTAGATAGTTTAGGAAACTCTATTTCAATTATTAATCACAGATGGATTTTATCAGAGTTATTAAAACAATTTAGTCCTATAGATTTTGAAAATATAGCAAACCCCGGCGCTCATGATAATTTTAAAATTTCAAACAAGCACTATTGCGTTATTTCGGTTGATAATGTTTTAATGATTGCTAAACATAATAATTGGGATTTATGTAAAAATCATAGTTTTATTTATTTGTATAATAGTGCTTATTGGGTTGAAATAGACAAAGAGGCTTTTCAAATATTTCTAGGTCAAGCATCAGTAATTATGGGTGTGCCGCATTTAACGGCTAAATATCATAAATTCAAAAAAGAACTACATGAGCAATTTTTGGCAACTGCTTATCTTGATGTGGTTCCTAACTCGGTAGACAATGTTTTAATTAATTTAAAAAATGGAACATTTGAAATTAGCCCTGAAAGTTCCCGGTTAAGGGCTTACAATCCAAAGGATTTCCTAACTTACCAATTGCCATTTGAATATGATGCCGAAGCTAAAGCGCCAATATTTCAACAATATTTAGACCAGGTACTTCCAGATAAAGAACGTCAAAATGTGTTAGCAGAATATTTGGGTTTTGTATTTATAAAAAACAACAACAGCAAATTGAAAGAAGAAAAGGCATTAATACTTTATGGCAGTGGAGCAAATGGTAAGTCCGTTTTTTTTGAAATTGTTAGAGCATTATTAGGTGATGAAAATGTAAGTAATTATTCTTTACAAAGCCTAACCAATGAAAGTGGTTATTATCGAGCGAAAATATCCAATAAATTAGTGAATTATGCCAGTGAAATCAATGGAAAACTGGAAAGTTCAATTTTTAAACAATTGGTATCCGGCGAACCTGTAGAAGCCCGATTACCTTACGGCCAACCATTTACTTTAAAGCAATATGCTAAACTTATATTTAATTGTAACGAACTGCCTAAAGAGGTAGAACAAACAAACGCATTCTTTAGACGCTTTTTAATTATCCCATTTGATGTTGTAATTCCTCCTGAAGAGCAAGATAAAAATTTGCACAGAAAAATTATAGAAAATGAATTGTCGGGTGTTTTTAATTGGGCTTTGGAGGGTTTAAATAGAATATTGGATCAGAAAGGATTTTCTAAATGTAGTGCGGCAGAAGAAGCTGTTTTAGACTATAAAAAACAATCTGACAGTGTTAAAATGTTTGTAGATGAAAATAATTTTGTTGTTACACCAAATGATTATACGCTAATCAAAGAATTATACCAATTCTATAGGCAATATTGCTCAGAAGACGGATTTAAGCCTGCAAATAAAGGAAATTTTATTAAAAGACTAAAAGACTTAAATATAATGGTTGAACGTGTTTCGGGTAACAAATTGGCAGCATTTTTAACCAAAGAACTTCCAAAGTAAAAATTATATTAATTAATAATAACTACAGTAACTAAAATAACCTGATTAGTTATTGTTGTTATCAAAGTTACCTGATAAGAAAAACTTTTATTCACCAATACATATTCGAGAATTCATTCTCCATATAAAATTTAAATTATGGAATATAGTAAAGCATTAATAATAGCACAAAAAGTAAAACAACAACTCGCTCCTCACTGCGAGCGCATTGAAATAGCAGGGAGTATCAGGAGGAAAAAACCTGAAGTGAAAGATATTGAAATAGTAGCCATACCAAAACCATATGATGTAGGGCTTTTTGAAAGTGGAATTGCCTTAGTAGTGAACCAATGGGAAAAAGTTAAAGGTGAATTACCATGTAAATATACCCAGCGAATACTTCCAGAAGGAATTAAGCTTGATTTATTTTTTGCAGAGTGGGATAATTGGGGGCTTATATATGCTTTAAGAACTGGTAGTGCCGATTACTCACATCATATATTGGCCTCTGGATGGGTGTTTCAGGGATTTAGAAGTGAAGGTGGCTATTTGTATATAGATGGTCAACGTATAGCAGTTCGTGAAGAAGAAGATTTATTCAAATTACTATATATGCCTTTTGTAGAACCAGAAAAACGTAATTATTAAAGAATGGGATCTATCAAGTAAAGTTTCTGAGTTATAAATAGTGGGTTTAGCTTTTTTAAGTTGAACCCTTTTTTGATTATTGTCTAAAAGGGTTTAAAAGTTAAATTCTACCTAAGAGGCACTTTAGCTTAGTGATTAGCTTAAAGTTTCAGAAGTGAAGTTATGGTTAAAACTTAAAAAGATCTGTTATTTCTATTTTAAGGGCTTCTGCCAAAACATGAACAGTAGATATTGTTGTGTTAACTTCACCTCGCTCGATTCTTCCTATTTGAGATAAAGGAATATCGGCATCATTAGCCAAATTTTCTTGAGACAACCCAGCTTCTTTGCGGAGTTTCCTTAGGTTTTTGCCAAAGGCTTCAATAAACTTTTTGTCCTTAATGTTAATCACATTTTAAAAGTCCATAAAACCTACAACTCGTATAAACGCATACATGCGTTATTTTAATTATATTTGATTATACAACTACTAACAAATAACAAATTATGAAAACACTATTAACCACATTGGCACTCATTGCTTCAGGTGTATTTATATTTTATCTCTGGTTAAGAATGCCTTCAAACTTAAAAGGTGTTGTATTTTTTTGGGCTTTCCCTTTACTGGGAATTTATTTAATAATTGGGGGCATAGTTTCATTATTTAAAAAGGATGAAGATTAATTTATCATGGAAAAAAGGAATAAAATAAAAGAAAACGGATGCTTAATTATTTTAATTTGGAGTATTGTTATGTTTTTCGTCATTCCATTTGCATATGATTTTGACAATGTACCAATTAGTGTTGTAATCATTGGTTTATTAGTAATGTTATTTTTTGCTTATAAAATGTCGTAACATTTTAAGTTATAATTTAAAATTCACTTTATAAGTTAATAAATAGAGGTATACTAATAACCCCATTTTTAATGCTTTTCTCTGGATTTTAATTCTCTGGATCCATATATAATATATAGCATTAATAATGCTTTTTGATGCTCAGTAGATTAAATACCAACATTAACTTCTAAAATCAAATGGAAAATGAATTTGCTAGAGTGATGTCTGAACGATCAGATAAACAGCTTATAAAGATATTAACTGTAGAAAGGTATAAATATACGGCTTTAGCCATAGAGGCAGCAGAAGCCGAATTAACAAAAAGACAATTGCCTTATGATTATGTGGCTGAAACAGTTAAATATGAAGAGGAAAAAATCATTGATGAATTTGTAGTAGATTTTGATGTTGTTGCTCCTAATATCAGAATGTATAATTTCCTAATAGATATAATATTGTTTGGGATAGTTACCGGTTTATTAGAGGAACTTATTCTTTTACTCCTGCCTAAAGAAAATATTATTATTTGGCTAATAGTTTATTTAAGTACGTTTCTATTTTATTACGGTTTTATGGAGTTTAAGTTTCAAAAAACACTTGCAAAATTTATAACTAAAACAAAGGTTGTAACTTACAATGGATATAAGCCGAATAAAGATATAATACTAAAAAGAACATTTTCGAGGCTAATACCTATTGATCCAATTTCATATTTTGTTTCTTCTGTAGGAATACATGATAGAATATCTCAAACAAGAGTAATTAAGGATAACCCTAATAGTGTTATTGAAGATAATTTTGAATTCTAGTATTAATAATATAGCAATAACTATATCTCTGGAGCAGATAAAGCTAACATCATTAAAAATCTAAATGCTATTTTGAGCTTAGATTATTTATCCTTTTTATTTCGTTTTCTCCAAATAAAGTATAAAACCACAGCAACAATTGGTAAGACAATAAACGTTATAATATTAAAAGGATCAGAAAAATCTAATGGAGTATTATCGTCAGGGTTTTGTGTACCAGGTGGTAATTGGAAATAAATATTTAATAAATACAGTGTTTTCATGGTCATGAAATGATTTACCCATAAGGTACGGAATTTATTGGTTTTATCATTAATTGTAAAGTTCGCATATAGTATTAATTAAATTGTATTACCCTGTAGTTAGCTAATTTTCTAGATCTTTTTTTTTTTTTTTTTCAAAAGGCTTTATATCAAATATGTAAGGTCACTTCTAGCACCAACCCCACCCCTTTATTAGCAGGTGCGGGGTATCCCCGCTTTAATAAAACTGCAATAACTATAAATCAATATTATTATGTTAAAAATTGTTGACATTAAAGCGGCTAAAAATTCGGAAGGAGATGAATTTTATGGCCTTATTATTCAGTCGGGACCTATGGCTATAAAAAGCAAGAAAACAGGAAGGCTCTATTTCACTAACAAAAAAGCATTTGTTTCTACCACTTTCGATGAACAAACTTGTGCATCAATGATTGGTCAAGAGATTGAAGGCTCTATTAGGAAAGTAGAAACAGATCCGTACGAAATTACCATAGAAGAGACCGGAGAAGTTATTGAATTAAACCATCGTTATGAATATTTTGATCCGGCTTTAGAAATGGAAGAACAAGTAGTTGAAGAAACTACGGTGATTTAATAAGGCGTTATGTCCTTATCGTAAAGAGCTTATCTCTCAGGAGGTAGGCTCTTTTTATGCTATATACATTAATTAAACACAATTATAATTATGCAATTACAACAAACACAACGGCATAACGTAAAATTACGTTTAGGCATCTCTGGAGCATCAGGGTTTGGTAAAACTTATAGTGCTCTCAAATTAGCTTACGGAATAACCAATGACTGGTCTAAAATAGCTGTAATAGATACAGAAAACGCATCAGCCAGTCTATATTCAGATATGGGGAATTTTAATGTTCTGAATCTATTTCCATCCTATAGTCCGGAACGGTATATCGAAGCTATAGATACATGTGAAAAGGCCAATATGGAGGTGATTATTATCGATTCCATAACACATGAGTGGCAAGGTGAAGGTGGCTGTCTGCAAATCCATGAACAGCTTGGTGGTCGTTTTCAAGATTGGGCAAGTGTTAAACCACGACACCAGAAATTTATAGATAAAATTCTGCAATCGAAATGTCACATTATCACTACTACCAGAAGAAAGGTTGATTATTCTCTTGATGTTGGTTCTAACGGTAAATCTAAAGTAGTGAAGCACGGTACAAAGGAGATAACCAGTGAAGGATTTGAATACGAATTATCCGTAAACTTCGAGCTGATTAACGAAAATCACTTTTGTAAGGTCAGTAAAGATCGTACAAATCTGTTTAGAGGACCGGAATTTGTAATTAATAGCGATGTTGGTAAACGACTTAAAGACTGGTGTAATCAAGGCGTATCCATGGAAAATATAAAACAGGAAATAAACGCAACTACAACTTTAGAGGGTTTAAGACTTCTGTATCAGAAATACGACGGTTTAAAAACACAAATCAAGCCTTTGATTATCGAAAGGAAATCTGAAATCGAAGGCATCACACAAATTGTAGAAAACAAACAAATTATTCAAACAAATACAAATCATGGAATTGAAAGCGATAACACAACAAGTAGTCAATAATCATGAGGTAGTAGAATCCTCTATGTCGACTAATAATAGGTTTATAGAAGCAAACACGCAACAAGTCAGTTTATCTCATTTGAAGCAGGATTGCATAATCCCGGTATTTGCCAAGGATAATGAAAGCACCATCCCACATTTTGAATTTATCGAAGCAGTGAGATCTGTAGCTCAAGAGTTATATCCGGAAGGCACAGTAACTATGCCTAATATCAGAACTAGTCACATTATAAAAGGTAGAATTCCTTCAGCTATCGGTAAACCTGCCAAGGAGTTATTGGAACATGAGAAAACCATTTATTACGAGCGTATAGCCTTTATGGTGGAGATACCAGATGTTCATAACTATATTAATAATCAGAAACTTAATCTTACAGTAGGAGGGGTGCGTAGTTATTCTGAGCAGAATCTGTTTTCCAAAAAGAGTATAGAGAAGTTTAAGCTATTTATAGGCTTTAAGAATATGGTGTGCTGTAATTTATGCATTGCTACCGATGGATTAAAGGATGATTTACGTGTTAGCAGTGTTGAGGAACTCAAACTAAAAACCCAGGAGTTGTTTTTAAGTTATAATCAGCAGCAGCAGATTGAAAGCATGAAGCAAATGCAGGAGTACATGATTAATCAGGATCAATTTGCGCATTTAGTGGGGAAAATGAAACTTTATCAGCATTTAGATAAGCATCAAAAGCAGGATTTATTTCATCTAAAGACTACCGATTCTCAAATCAACACCATTATTAAGAATTATGTAGATGATGAACATTTTAGAGCCGATGCTGATGGGTATATAAATTTCTGGCAATTGTATAATCTGTTTACGGAGAGCGCTAAGAGTAATTATATTGATAACTTCTTAGATCGTAACTGTAATACTTATGAGTTTGTGAATCATTTAGGAGAAGCAATCAGGCGTAAGGAAGACAACTACTTCCTAAATCATCCATAGATAATACATTAGAACGTATCACGGGGCAATAATCCAAATTATTTTATTTAAAATGAGCAATAAAGAACTTATCGAGCTATTGAAATATTGCTCACCACACATCATTTATGTGGTTAATGGTCAAAATAGAATTATAAAGCTACATACACCTTTTAAACTTTTGGTATTACAGGATATAGGAGATTTGTATAAAGATCAAATCGTATTCTGTACAGAATTAAAAATTACCAAGCAGGGAAGAGTAGTGTTTTATATAGAAAGTAGAAACTACCACACTTACTATTTTGATATTCTAACAAAATAAATGATAAAGAGCATTATGCTGTATCTTTTGGTTTCTGAAAAGAAGCATTTTCTGAGACTGTTTTGGCTCTATAATACTAAAACTCCTGAGAAAACTGCTTAGCAGACAACCTTCATATTAAAACTTAGCCGAATAATTTATTATGTTATAATATGAAACATGGTTAATTAAATAAGTTATATTTAATGACCATTTCGGTTAAGTTTTATATGTTGGAGGTTTTAAGTTAATATATAATGTTAAAATGTGATTTTTTAAATACTTTCAATTCAATCCGAAGTAAGGTACTTCAATTGTTATCTGGAAAAGTAAAGTGCGAAAGTGTTACATACGAATTTGTATTCAATATTAAAGACGTTAAGCCTACTAAAAATAAGTGGCTCTATACCGCTGATAGCTTTGGTGAGATGGAAGAAGATGTAGTTCAATAAATATTAACTTTGAAGAACTGGACTAGTGCTTTTCATAGGATACATTGTAATGTGCTTTTATTTGTTCCATTAATCATCATAAAATTTTAAATTAAACAATGACATATCAATATAATGTTTAAAGCTTTCAAATAGCTGACTAAATTCTATATCTACATTAAAGTTGTCTATTAGTTTTGGAATATTGCCAGGTAAATAATATAAAGAACAATATGAATTTATACTTCTAACTTTTCCTAAAATTCCATTATATAGTATCTTTTGTATATTGTCAACTACTGAATCTCGTTCAAATAATTCGTAAATCTCTAAATCAGTAAATACAGAATACCACCCATCTGCAAAACCTGCGACTTCATAACTTTCCAACTTGTTTTTTAAAATGAAATCTTTATCCTCAATTGTCAAAATACCTTGATTAAAATGCTCTTGACTATTTTTTTTGTATTTATTTTCTTCTTCAGAATATTCTTTAATCTCAATTTTCTCCGAAAGCAACCAGTCTTTGAGGGTATCGTTGTTTGGAATTCGAACTTTATACTTCCATAGGTTTAATACATATTTCAATTCCTCTAATCTGTTAGATTTAAAAATATTTTCAAGTTCTTTAAATTCAATTTCTTTGTTAGTGCGATGATAGAACAACCTTTCTTTTAGCTCGTTTTGAAAAATGAAATCAGGTAAAACATTTATGTAATCTGGTGGTAAATCTAACCATTGAACCAATAAATCTTTATAATCGAAATTATTGTTCAGAAATTCAATTATCCCGATAGAATGTTGCTTTATATAATCATTGAATAGATATCTGTGTCCTTTCTCTGAAATAACTTGTATCGATTTTATTAATTTGCAAGAGTTTTCAACTTCTATAAAGTTTTTGTTTTCAAATGTTTTTAAGGCTGTTCCAATAGTTAAAAACGAATAATCCTTCCGATTGTAATACTTTGTCCAAAACATCGAAATGCTTGAAAAATCTACTTGCCGTTGTTGATAAACCGACAAGCGAATATAATTATGAATTTCGTCTCGTAAATCAAAACTACCTAAATGTTTGTTCTTTAGGATAAAATCTTTTAGGCTTAAGTTTATGTAATCATTTATACTACTCTCTTTTCCTAATCCCAAAATATTCTGTTTGGCAGCTTTCAGTATATAAGATGTGAAATGTTCATTAATGTCATTTTCAACTAAAAATCCACGAAGAATTTCATAAGAGCTATTCTCATCGTTCAAATAAGCTTTAATTGAATTCCGTAATTTTGAATATTGCTTAATCTTTGAATTGTGAACAAATAAGTTTGTGATAATTATGGGTATAATCTCCATTAAATCATACTTGTTTTCAAGCAATTCGGAAATTTTCTGTTTTTCAAATTGATTTTGGTGCAGAGTAAAATACCTTTCTTCCTTTGCAATATCATCTTCTAACTGCTCAATAAAATGTTCAGTATCATAATAATCGTTACTTGTGGCATTGAAAAGTAATGTTGCATTATTAGTTTCTATGTAGTAAAGCATTGCAAAAAGATATTTTGAACTTGTTATATCTTCCTCTGTGTAATTATTAAAGAGTAATGCTTTTAGATAAGTGTATTGAAATGTATTTATTGTAGAAACGTGGTCTTTGCTTATCAAGTTGATTATTAGCGATAAATCATAGAACTGAATAATTTTAAAATCACCAGCTTCAAAATGTTCTAATTCTTCTCGAAGTTGAGTATAAAAACTTTGTATAGCCTCAAAATCCACAACATCTAACATTAATTTTTTGAAAGATTGGATTACAGTGAACTTCGATAAAACCTCATATTTATGTTCGAGAGAAAGTCTAAAACTGTTAAAACGAGATAAAAATCTTTTCTCAAAAGATATTATTGATTTGAAAACCAACTCATTTACTTTGTTTTGTCTTTGCGAAAAATTGATATTTTGTTTTCGCAAATAAGTTGTTAAACTGTCATGAAAAAGCGAAATTCTATTTAATCGGATTTCAAAAAGATATGGATGTTCGTCAATAAATTCATATACAAGTTCAGCGAGTTCATAACCTAAAAACATACTAATTTCTGATTTCATGAAATAAGAACGAGAACAAAGAAATAACGAAAGTGAGGATTTTACTTTTGTATCTGTCAGTATTTGTTCATAATAACTATCTAAAGAGGTAAGTTCATCTAATTCAGGTAAAGTCTTTGTGCTTCTATATTGCTCTGCTAAATATTTAACGATAATTGGATAACCGCCAGTAGTTTTGAATATTTTACTTTTAATATCATAGTCTGTTATATGAAATAACTCTTCTAAAACTTTCTCTGTTTGATGTCTATTCCAACTTGTAAGTTGTTGTTTCTTCCAATCTAACTCGTTTTCAAATGGTCGGCTTAAAACAATAACTTTACAGACTTCTTTTAATCGGTTTATAAATGTGACGAATTGATTAAATTCTGATGGATTGTAATTCTTGACATGGTCAAGACCATCAAAAATTAGTGTATGATTATTTCGTTTTATTTGGTTAAATATTTCATTTTCATCCCTGTGACGTATATCATGGAACAACTTTTTTGAAAGGTCAAATAAGAATTTTTGAAATTTGAGTCGGTCTTCTTTATCGTAATCTTGCTCATGAAGCCAAAATCTATAAAGTAGATTGTTGGGAAATTTTCCTTGTAAAAATTCGACTAAATGGCTTTTGCCTATACCTGGTTTTCCTTCAATATGTAGAATGTTTTCAAATTCAACTAATTCTCTCTCAACATTAATTGTATCAATAAGTTTTGTATTAAAAATATCAATAGCAGGCAATTCATTTTTCTGAATAATCCATTTTCTGCTATCTAAATGGTTACTGAGAAATTTTTGAATTACAGACTTTCGGAATGGATTTAGCTCGTAAAAATTGGTCAATATTTCATCAATCTCTACTCTGTTAAGTGAAATCAAATACAAATCAGACATTTTAAAAGCTGCAAATCCTAATATTTCACAATTTGGAACAATATCAATTTGATTAAAGAAGATGATATTAGTATTACTTGAAAGTTTATGTGGCTTATTGTCTATAAATATCTCATTTTCTATGATATTTAGTTTTTCAAGTTTAACTCCTGAAATGTCTTTTATTTGAATTTGATATTTGCCTTTATTATTGTTGATTACTAAATCGTCAAACTTGTCATCAGTTTTGGCTTCAATTTGGATAACATCAATTTCACGTTCAGTATCCATTTTTGATAAAAACAGTTCTGTTACGTGATTTTGATATGTATATCCTATGTATCCGCCTTTACTCATCTATAATTTTCAGGTTGGTATCTCGGTTTTTATAATTGCACATAACGTGTTTGTATAAGATTAGTTGCGTGGATTAGCACTTAACTTTGCAAGTGCTCACTGAACTGAAAATCCGCTAGGATTTTCAGAAGTGGGCGAGATCAAGCAATAACTTATACCATTGTTGGCAGCTGGTTTTTTATCTTCTTAATCTTTTGTCTGCAAGAGCTAAATATTTTAGTCCGCTTTGGTCAAATACATTTTCAGCTCTTTCTATTTGTAATGCAGAATACACAGCATTTGCAAATCCAGGTAATGCTCCAAATATTGCTCCTGTCGTTGATGCTGCCGCTATTCCTTGATAAGCACCGATTAGACCACAGACAGTTCCAAACAAAATACTGTTAAATTGACTCTCATTCATTTTAGTGGACAATTCATCTTTTCGTTGAGTTAATTCTGCTAGTCGTTGATAAAATAATGGTGTTCCCTCAATTATGTTTGAGTCTAATGCAATTAATTCAACTTGAGTTCTAAAGGCTTGTAATAAGTCAGAATGTTTTTCTTTAAATCTCATTAAGCGAGTTAAATCAATATCTTGAGGAAAAGGAATTAAATTCCTCAAAATTGTTTCTCTTTTTTCCTGTATTTTTTTAAATGAGTTTCGATAGTGAAAAGGTTTAACATAATCGGTTGTTGGGAGTCTATCTGTTTTAGCACTGACTAAAGTTGCTAAAAAATTCATTAGATTGTTTGCTGTCCTTTTCTCGACTGAATACCAACGTCCTCCTGAACTTTCAGCAAGTCCTAATTGCTCTAATTGGTAAAATATTTCTTGGTCAAATTTGTCAGCGTGAATGTTGGCTTTTGAAAATTTGTCACTATGGATATTTCCGCGATTACCTGCAATGAATCTATTTTGTGCTTTTTCGAGTTTTTTTCTGTTTTCTTGGATTAATTCAATGAATGGTCTTGTCGATGTCCATGGATTGTCTAAAACATCCATTGGATTAATTGGTGTAACTAGTCCTTCTCTTACTAATTCGAGCATAAACTGGTCATAGTTTCTTTCTGGTTCATAGAAATATTCTTGTGGAACAATCGAGCCTATATTATCATAATAGAGAAGTGTTCTTAATGTCCAATCTGTTCTAGGTAAATTTATGTACGGAAAATAAAGTAAGTTACTCATTCAGTTCAGTTTTTAACTTGCTGCCAACTATTTATGTCTTTATAGAATATGCCGTTTATTCTTTATATGTTAAGGAATAACCAAATTAAACATTTTGAATATCTATAAATAATATATTTTTAAAACTATGCTTTAAATGTAAGAAAATTATATTTAAATATGGTGTTTCTTATAATTGGGTTTAAGTATATTGTGCGAAATTTTCTGAAGGCTGTATGTTACGATTTTGAAAGGTTGAGTTTATTAGAAAATTTATAAAAATCCATTTCCTGAATTGAGTAAGAATGTGTTCCAGAATTGTTTTGAGAATTGTTTTGAGATTTGTTTTTTCTATAAACCTAAAATTGACTTAATTTATATTTCTCAGCAACAGTTTTGTAAGTTTCATATCAAACGGTCAACTGAAATAATAAGGTATTATTTAAAGTTTTGATCCATATTATTTAGAGGGTCTATTTCATCGGCTTTAGAGAAAGCCCATTCAATATATTTTTCAAAATCATTATTATTAGAATGGTTAGATATCGTTTTTTGTTTAACTAGGGCATTTAGGAAGGAACGTATTTTATTTGCCTTGTTGTGGTTTTCAGCATCGAGTATTAATTGATTGAATTTTTCTTCTTCTATTGCTTTTTGCCTAGATAGTTCTGCATCAATTTTTGCTTGAGCTGTTCTTATGGCTTCCTGTATTGCTTGACGTTTTCTTAAGTCAGCCCATCTTCTACTATCTTTTTCAAGATAATCGTAAATTATAAATAAGTAGTCTTCTAAGTTTTTATTTTCTCTATCAATCCAACCTTTACGTGCATAGCTCCCTACTTGAAATTCAAGTTTGTCGCTCTTTTCGTAAGAATTATGTGAGTAGCCACTATTGTTTTTAATGCGCTTTCTGAAATATTTTTGTCTTAAGTTTATTTCTGTTAGTTGGCCGTACATTTCAATATGGCACCTATTACATTCAAATTTAATACTGTGATTATTGACTTCCAGTTTTTTAATTAGACTATCCATGAATTTAAGAGCTCTATTTCGTAATTTAGGTTCAACTGTAATCGGTAAAAATTTAGAATTGTATTTCTCCTGTTCTTTCCAACTTAATCGATCTATTTTATCTAGTCGTTTAAGTTCTATTTTGGTTTTCTGAACAAGTGGATGTAGCTGTGTTTTCATATTCTTACTTTTTGAAACTTTTAGTAAATGTTAGTCTTAATTCCAGAGAGGAAGTATTGAATATTTTATTGGAATAGGTTATCTATTCAATTTTTAAATTTAAACATTAGAAATTTAATGAGTGTTTGTAGAAATAATCCTATTTTTAGCTTTGAATTAATTTTTAAAAGCATCAATGGCGTTATATCGAACCTCGGTTTTAAAGCAGTTTAAATTAAAAGAGAAACCAAAGAAACTGGATTTATCTAAAAAAATATTACAAGTTAATAAGCTTATATTAATAGGTAACGGTTTTGATTTAGCGTTAGGGTTAAAAACGAAATATGAAGACTTTTTATTATGGCTTTTAAAAAAATATATAGTTCAAGCTTTAGAGTCGGGTGAACAAAATGCACCTTTTGATAAATATCCAGGAATGTATAATGAAATTTATAGAAAAAGAGATTTTAGAAAGGTATATGGTTATAGTGAAAATAATCTTTTCGATGTTCTTTTTAATACGAGTTATAGGCTTGATAAAAATGAAATTTTACAAAAGGAAAATTTAAAGGACTTGAATGATCTTTTAGGTAAATTTAAAATTGAAATTGCAATACATAATAAAAATGGACTTTTTGAGGAGATTTTAAAGGATAGTAATTTAAGGTGGGTAGATGTTGAGGGGAGTTATTTCAAAATAATGAAAGAGGTAATAAATAGAAGTAGAAAATTTCCTGACAATTATATTGATGTTTTAAATTCAGATTTAGAAAAAATAAAGGGGTATTTAAGAGAATATTTAAAGGAGTTAGATTATTCAATTTCAGAAGATTTAAATGTAGCGACTAAATATTATTCTCAATTTATCCAGGGTATTAAACGAGCCGAATTGACCGAAGTCGCAAAAAAAAGTGAGGTAATTAAAACTGAGAATTTATTGTTTTTAAATTTTAATTACACCAATTCACTAAGTAATGTTATAAATAAATCAAGAAGTGAATTTTATTTTAATGGGAACATAAATATTAAAGAATGGAGAATCCATGGTAGCTTGACAGGAGAAATTAATTCAATGGTATTTGGTTATGGTGATGAGATGGATAGCGACTATAAAAAAATTGAAGAGCTTAATGATAATAGATTTTTTAGAGGAATTAAATCTTTTAAGTATAGTGAAAACTCGAAGTACAGGGATTTATTAAGGTTTTTATATTCGGAGGATTATCAGGTTTGTGTATATGGGCATTCTTGTGGTCTTTCAGATAGATTAATGCTAAATGAAATCTTCGAACATGAAAACTGTAAATCAATAAAAATCTTTTATTACGATAAAACCGAATTTGTAAATAAAACAATGGATATCTCCAGACATTTTAAAAATAATCAAATTATGCGTCAACGGATTGTTGAATTTAACGAAGAAGATCAGATTCCTCAGGTAAAGAATTCTTAATTTTTATTATGGCATCCAATTCAAAAGATTTCCAAACTTATTACACTGTTAACGAACTAAAGCAATATGATAATGAGGAAGTTGTAACTCATATTAAAGATTTTCTAAAATATAAGTTAGGTCACGAAAAATTTTCGAAAGGGCAAATGATTTCCTGGAACAAATCTATTGATTTAGTAAGAAGTATTTTTGAAAAGGATAATCCTAATTGGCACATTTTCTTTGAATTTTTAATTCCGTTGTCAAGCGGTAAAAGACCTGATATATTACTCACTAATGGAGTTAATATTTTTATAATTGAAGTAAAGAACAAGTCTAAGTACACAAAAGCAGACTTAGACCAAATTGCTGGTTATAAATTGGATTTAGAATTTTATCATTCAACTGCCAAAAATTTTGAATTTCACCCAGTATTACTATTGTTGGGGGCAGATGATATGTATGGCACTTGTGACGGTATTACCATTGTAAGTCCTGATAAATTAAAAATGCATTTGGTTCAAAATTATCAGGAATATTTAATGATACATCCTAAAAGCCTAAATGAGGGTGTTTTTAAACCTGTCCCTAGTATAGTTGAATATGCTAAAGATGTTTTTAATAATAAAGAAATACAAACCATTGAAAAGGGATGTTTTGAAGATTCACATGTTATAAACTCAGAGCTAGCTGAGATTATAAAAAAATCGGAGGAGCACAAAGAACACTCTGTTGTTTTTATAACTGGAGCACCGGGTACTGGAAAATCTGCCATAGGATTAAAAACATGTTTTG